>RFGV01000055.1 GCA_003696605.1 Chloroflexota bacterium
CATATGTACCTCTTTTGGTTAATTGGTTTGGTTGGAACCACCATCTTACCAAAATGAGGTACTTTTGTTTATTCTGTTCTGACTACTGAAAAACCGTGTTGGCTGTGAGCTGTTTGTGTTCATGATGAATTTTGTTCTGTGTGGCAAAAGGGGGATTTGTGGGAATTAGAGGGGGGTGCTAGACTGTGTTGCCATGGATGTGAAAGCGTTAGCAGATTTGCATGAAGAGTTACGAGTTTGTCGTTTGTGTCTGGTAAAGGGGTTTGCCATTGTACCGGGGGCAGTTTTTCGGGGGAAGGCTGGTGCGCGGGTGATGGTTGTGGGTCAGGCCCCTGGTGTGACAGAGGTGGAGGCAAAACGGCCGTTTAATGCCGGAAGTGGTCGGCGTCTCTTTCAGTGGCTGGAAGCGGCAGGCTGGCAGGAAGAGCAGTTTCGAGCAGAGCAATACATGACGGCCGTTACCAAATGCTACCCTGGCAGAAGCAAAAATGGCAAGGGAGATCGTGTGCCTTCACGGGCAGAACAACGATTATGTCGGCCGTTTTTAGACCGTGAACTGGCCATTATTCGCCCAAAGCTGCTCATCCTGGTTGGCCGCCTGGCAATTCAGCTTGTTTATCCGGCCCGTTTGCGGCTGGATGAGATTATTGGCACGGCCGTTTATTTTCCACCTGCTTCTTTGGCAAATCCGGCTAACCTGACCTGGGAAGCAGGAGAGTGTCTGACCCGATTTGAGCCGGAACGTTCGCCAAACGGCCGTTGGGTTGTGCCGTTACCCCACCCATCAGGGGCCAGTTTGTGGCCGAACAAGCCGCAAAACCAGGTGCTAATTACCCATGCCATTGACCTGTTGCGGCAAATTCGGGAAGCATGGGGGTTGTAAACATTTATTGCTTGTGTGCTGGAGGGATGAAATTGCGGGGGACAATTCGTTGCCAGATATGCACGGCAAAAGCCACCGCCGCTGCTGCTTCTAGCAAACGGCCCCCGAAAACGGCCGTTTTACCCCAACTCGTCAGTGGCCACAGTGATCCCGCAACCACCATCCAGATACCCACATTCAAAAACAAAAAAGCCAACCAGGCTCCCGTTTCATTTCCCCGACGTGGTTTTCGCCAAAAACGGGGCATAATCCAAAACGCAACACCCAGCGTCAGCTCCACCACCCAGCCCATAAACAACAACTCAATATGTACCGGTAGCCAGCGCCACGCTGCCGGATAAAATGGAACCCCCTTATTTGCCAGCATCAGCGCCCCCACTGTGAACCCCAGCAAAAAATGTACCAGCCCTGCCCGGATGTACCAACGACTTAAACGTGGCATGTTACAATTTTCCTCGTTCTCGTACCCGCTGCCAGCTATTCAGCACAAAAAATAGCCCGCCCAGCCATTGCAAAACGGCCGAAATGACCAATACCCACCCCACCCCAGTTCCCGGCCTGAGGGCAACAGCTGGCTCGCCTACAACACGCAGCAAAAGACCTGCGTTCAGGCAAATATACGTCAGCCAACCCAGCAACTCATTCCCCCGTGGGTTTTCTCGTCCCACTATCGGAAACATCCAGTACACGACTCCAAAAATCATTTGGGAGATCCAGCCTACCATGAACAGGTGAAAATATACAGGCCCCATGAAGCGAATAAAATCCGGCAGGGGGAACAATGGATTTGCTGCTAATAATACACCTAATAACAGCGCCCCCACCAGATAAAGAAAGGCCGATTTGAGAAACCAGCGGGTTAACGTTGGCATGGGATTCCTCGTGGTTTATCCAAGCCAGTATCCGGCAGCAATGATGAGACCAATGAGAAAAGAAAGCCCCATTTCCCCAAAACCGAAACGACGGATATTAGCGATAGGTCGGGGGGAAACGGCCGTCCATGTCGCACGCACCAATAGAAACAGGAACGGAATCAACGCCAGCCATGGGAGCCATTGCTGAAATACCAGCCAGCCAGCCAGCAAGGCCACTCCCAGATGCCACCAGAATAGCGAAGACCGAGATACTGGCCGGTTGTGCGTGTCGAAAATGCGGGTGCGGGCGTACAATCCCCCCAACACATTTTTGGCAGCCAACACGCCCCAAAGCACCCAACTGGTGCTGGAAAGTGAGCCAGTTGCTGCGGCCAGGGCTGCAGGCGCCATAATTGCCAGAGCGATGGCGCCGGCCATTTCCATACCCAATGAGCGCGTATTGGCTCTTTTGCGATAGGCCACAAATAGATAGATGGCTAGCAATGGCATGATGGGTAAGGCTAGCCATAATAATTCGGTATGTCCTAACCAGAGTAAGCCTGCCAGAGAGAGAACGGCCGTTCCGCCCAGTCCCAGCGTCCATTTGGCGGCCAATGCTGCATCAGAACGACGCCCTTTCCCCCGGCTGGCCCGTAGCCAGACAGTAGCCGGTTGACGCATGAGAAAAGCAGCCAATCCACCGACAAGTGTAAGTAGAACAGCCAGGTTGAATTGGCCAGCAACTAATACACCGGTGAGAAAAGGAACCAAAAACCAGGACCATGAACCGTGTTCGGCCGGCATAATGATGTGTTTGCGCTTGCGTACAGGTCGGGTTGTCGCTGAATGGTTGGTCATATTTGTTGCCGTCACGGGAATGTTTTCTTGCATTATACGTAAGCTCCTTCAGGATGTTAAGCGTGTTGACGTGTTATTTTCTGATGAAGTGTGAAAGTTTGGTTTGGAAACGGCCGTTTTCCCGGCACGCATACTAATTATCATTAACCCAAAAAAGAGAAAAATTGCCAGCCCATTTCCCATGCCACCCCAACGGCGAACAGAAACCCAGCCAGCCAGATCGCCCAGCACACGCAAGACCAAAGAAAGCTGAAGCAGTAAAGTTGCGCCGTAAAGCCGCGTGTGGAAGCGAACCGGTATACTGGTTAATGCGGGCAAGATAACAGGCGCATGAGCGAAAATCATACCAATCACAAATCCCACAAAAATCATATGCAGCCAGGCATCGTACACCAGGCCAGCAACCAATGAGCCGTAGCGTATACCCAACAAGCTGCCTGCCCCTAGCCAGAAGTAGCCGAGCAGCAAATTGAAGGCGATGAAACGGGTAACGCCTTGGTGGCGTATGGTGCGGCGAGCAAGATCGTAGTGCGCCAGCCATAAGGCCAGTGCTAATATGGCCAGGCCTGTTACCCGATTGCCTGTTTCTGCCTGAAAAATGGTCAAAACAAGCCCACTTATGTAAAGAATAAGAACGGCCGTAAATAACCGCTTGCTCAAGTTGTTTAACCGTAACACCCGTCCCAGTTCCAATCTTTCTCCGGCGATGGTGAGTATTGGAAAGGCTAACCACCAGCCCACAACTTGATGCACAGGCCATCCGGCAACCCACAGGCCGTTACCTGTGAGCCAGGAAATCGCGCCTGTGGCCATAACCAGCGTGTGAGTAGCCGGGTGCCGACGAATGATGATGATGGAAACGGCCGTTAATCCCACACTGGCTCCTAGCAAAAACCATTGTCCTGAAGGGATCAGACCAATTAACAGCAACCCCGTTCCCAAGCCGCCACTAATAGGAGCCAGGTAGCTCCAACGGTTACGCAAAGCTACTGCACGTTCAAGGGCAATCAGCGTACCGAGAAAGCCGGAGACCATAAGCGGTCCGTGCAGTGCCGGGAGAAACGGCCGTATAACTGGCAACCCCCAGCCCATACGTTGCCATCCCGCCCAAATGCCCAAAAACAAAGCCAAAAAAGCGGCGGCGAGCAATGGCAAACGTCGCCTGACACCCGGTCTCATTCTTACCCTCGCAAAAGAATCAGTAGCATGGCCACTTTTTTGTGGGCAACAATGCTATGCGGCAATTTAGCTGGCATATATATCCACGAATCGGCCGTTGCTGTAAACCGTTCGCTACCCAAAGTGACAGTGGCTTCACCAGCCAGGAAGTGTAGTACAGCGGGAAAAGCAGCTGTATGCTCTGAAAGCTCTTGTCCACTGGCAAAACCAAACAGTGTTACCGTCATTTCATTGGTGCGCAATATCTGGCGACTCACGATGCTGTCAGGCGGAATTTCTGGTAATTCGGCTGGCAAATTTTCAATAAACTTGTAATTATCAAACATTGTTTTCAAAATCCTTTGTTGTTGAAATACCAATGGCCTCTTTCAAGTCGTGTAAAAACTGTTCCAGATCTAACTCGTAAATGCGGGCTACATCGGCTAAAGTGTCAAATGGAGCAATGTCACACCCAACACAGGCTGTCTGATATTTGTGAAAGACAGGAATTGTTTGCGGCCATTGAGCCAACACATCTGCAACAATCATGGTGGGTGTGATTTCTGTTTTTGTCATAAAGCAAGACCAATTGTTTATGGGTTATGTTGGGAGTTTATCCAATAATCAGCTTCTTTTCTTTGCACTAGCGCAAAGAGTCACGTGGTAAACATGATAAAGTTCACATGACGGCAAGGGGTGATATTTGTTACGCTTTAGCCCAGTTAGCCTAAGGAAATTGTTTCAGGAGGTTTTTATTATGCAGGTAGCACATATTCGAACTGAAGGGGGGGAAAAGGAAACGGCCGTTTCCCGTCAATTTGCCATCCTCTCCGTTTCCGCACTGGTTAGCACAATCATCCTCATCATGGTCGGCAGCATCGTGCGCGTCACCGGCAACGGCCTGGGTTGCCCCGACTGGCCCCTTTGTCATGGACAAGCCATCCCCCCCTTTTATCTCAGCGCATGGGTTGAGTTCATTCATCGGCTATTTGGAGCGGCTGTCGTTTTACAAGTTGGCTTGCTTATTTTCATGTCCTGGCGGCAATACCGCTCACGCCCGTACATTTACCTCATCAGCAAAATTGCGGCCGTTGTATTAGTCATTCAGGTAATCCTTGGTGGTATCCACGTGATTTATGAATTACCTCGATGGACAGGATGGATACACACAGCCATTGCCATGCTCATTGCCGGGCTTGTTGCCTCTTGGGTTGCCCTCACAAACAATAGCCTGCGTCAGCTTCACCAACGCGCTCAACAAACTCTGGCACACACTCGCCTGATTTTCTGGACAACCATTTCGGCCGTGGCAACATACATCCTTCTGCTTACCGGTTCTCTTGTTACTCGCACCGGCGCTTCACTCGTATGCCCCAACTTCCCATACTGTGGCTTGTCAATAATTCCCGACTACTTGCGACCCATTGTCTGGATACAGATGACCCATCGGTACACAGCTTACATCGTAGCCTTCACCATCTTAATGGTGTTGTGGCAACTACTGCGCCACGCTCGCCAGGATATTATTTTACGTCGCTTTGCCCTCACATTAACCAGTCTAATTGTGATACAGTTTAGTTTAGGGATGGCAAATGTATTGTTGGCTTTGCCTATGTGGTCTCGTGTCTTGCATTTAGGTACAGGGGCTACTATTTGGGTGGTGATGGTGCTATTAACAGTTACCTTACGCTTTGAAAATGCCTGATTAATCACGCTACAGCCAATTGGTTAACAAAGCTTGTTGTGAATCTCGCAAAGGATGCAAAGGAAGAAAATCCTCTAAAATCTTTACAATCCTGACATCCCGCGCGATAAAAATGAGCGCCAGTTTGGTAGCAGATAAGCTAAAACTGGCGCTCTGTTTTTGAAGGAGGGTATGGCAAACTTACCTCAATATAAATTGGTTTGTCTCCTCATCATAAAACAGGATAAGGGCTTCCTGCGAGGCAATTGTTACGGTATCGGCAAAGACTTGTTTCCATTCACTTTCGTCGTCCATCATCCATATTTCTACTTTGTGCGTACCAGGGGTAAGCCACCAGTTTTCCAGACCGAAAATAGCACCTTCGCGTCGCAACCCGCGTGGCTGGTAGGTGTCTTCTAGCACTTGTTGGCCATCTACGATAAGGCGCAGACGAACTGGGAAGCGTTCCCCACCAAGCACTTGTGCCGGATCGACATTTGCCGGTAGCTTGGCAATGACTTCTGGGGGTAAATTTTCGGAAGCGGCGATAAGTTTACCACCATGGTTGATGGCAATGCGGATGAGAGAGGGTTGGGGTGTTGGGTTGGATGACGGCCGTTCTGCCAACAACGATATTCCCAAAGCCACCAACAACACAACCAAACCGGTAGCCAGATAGCGCATTTGCCCCAATACTGCCCGCCAGTCCGTAACTTGTTTCTTTTTAGGCAGCTTCAAAGGCTTTTGCTCCGGCATTTTGCCAGCCCCAATTGCCTTCAGCAATCTCCGCACCTCTCCCTGGCTGCCTGGCGCCAATTCCACATAATGTAACACCTGGGGCGGCAAAGTGCGCTGACGACGTGCCAGTCGACCTTTAAGCCACATTGGCCCTTCCCGGTAAGCACAATCATCTTCCGGGCAGGCAATAACCAGTGCTGCTTTTGCGCCATCATTCAAAGCCGAACGAATCCAGTCAGGATGAAGCATCCCGGCACAAGGCACTGTGCAACTCAGGATAGCTACTGGATGGGGATTGCCACCTGTCCAGACACCCGCCTGAACCCGCTGCCATGCTGGCGATTGCAGGAGAGGAATGACTGTGTCAGAAGCTGGTTCTTCCTGCCATTTTACATCTAGCGACCCTAATGCCTTGTGACGGTCACACGTAAAGATGGCCACAGGTTGCTGGCCTGCCTGTCGTGCCTGGGCTAATGCTCGTTGCAAATCTGCCAGCAACACCGAGGCATGCCATCCTGCCAGTTCTACACCAGAAGTCGCACATGTGCCTACACAGATGCCACAAGCCGTACATAACTTTTCATTGATAATGGCCAGAGACTTAAAGCGTGTTTCATCATCTCGTGATACCATTTCGATGGCGTTGTAGGGGCATTCGCGGGCACATAAGGCACAGCCGGTACAATTCGGGTTTGTGACTACAGCGGGGCCAATATGTGCGCCCGGCGAAATCCAGGGCAAGGCTGTAATGATTCCCCCCACAATGAGGGCAATGCCCCAGAATAGGGGGTTTCCCCATTGTGCCGTTAGAGGCAGAAAGCCCAAATACCACCAGTCGAGCGAGACCTGACTGATGACACGGCCGAAATCAGCCGGGAGTGCGCTTGTAACTGGTTTCCACACAGATAATAGTACGAGTACGATGCCTGTTTCCACCATCAACCAGCGAGGTGACCATAGGCGGACACGAGTGAGCCGCAAAACATGGATAATTATGCCCACGATCATGGTGATGGGAATAAACACGTGCAAGAACAAGACGATAACAAATAACGAGAAGGTGCGCGAAGCAATTTCTGGCGACAGAAAGGGCATGGCAAACTGCCCTTTGATCAAATTAATGCTGTATTCTGTGAGCCATTGAGCACGTTCATCCCATACCAACCAGTAGCCCATTGTTCCGATGAGCCAGCTAATAACGAACATGCCCCAGCCAGAAACCCAGGCCAGCCAACGGCTTCCCCAAAAGCGATCGCTGAGCATCATTTTGAGGGCGTGCAGGAAAGCGATAATAAGTAGCCCGTCGGCGGCGTAACGGTGTACGCTGCGCATGAGGGAGCCAAGCCAAAATGCACTGATGTTGTTGACGCTTTCGTAGGCGCGGTCGCTGCCAGCGCGGTAGAAGATGGTGAGGTAGATGCCGGTGATGGTGAGGATGATGAGCAGGTAGATGGAGAGGGTGCCCAGGTGGTAAAGGGGATTGTACGGCCGTAATGAGTCGGCGCTGGTGGTCACCCGGTTGATTGTTCCTTCGAGTTTGGACCATAGTTTTTCGGCGAATCGCCATTGTTTACGTTGCAGGTAGAGTTTTCGCTGTTTTTTCATGATCAGGATACCCCGAAATCAGAGTGGATTATGTGTGGGGAGAGAACGGCCGTTTCTCCCCCAACTTTTTTGGCTGATTCTGGCTCAGTTGGTCTAAAGTCAGGCTTGAACCGGCGCAAACGCAACGCATTGCTGGTGACAATACTGCTACTGATAACCATGGCCAATGCTGCCAGTACCGGTTGCAAATGACCAGTGATAGCCAGGCCAATGCCAACAAGATTGTATACAAACGCCCAGCCCAGATTTTGGTGAACGATATGCATTGCCTTTTGTGCCAGCCGAATAAGCCAGGGGATGGTACGTAAATCATCAGTCAGGAGAATGGCTTCAGCAGCAGCCTGAGCGATGTCGGTGCCATGCGGTACAACAAGCCCCACATTGGCTGCAGCCAATGCCAATCCGTCATTTACGCCGTCTCCCACCATTAGTGTAGGTGTTGTTTCAGCTTGAATATGGGCCACTTTTTCTTGAGGTGTTTGTTGGGCAAAGACAGGGATGTTGAAGGTTTCTGCCCAGCGCTTACCGGCGGCAATGTCGTCTCCCGTGAGAATGGCGACATGGAGCCCCATTGCCTGAAGCTGTTGGAGGGTTTCGGCCGTTTCTTCCCGTGCCGTTTCACCCAATCCCATAAGCCCCCGAACCTGGCCTTCCCAACCAACGTAAATAGTGGTCAAACCTTGTGTATGCCATGTATTTGCCGTTTCTTCCAGAGCCAATGGCAAGTACAAGCCCGCTTCTGACATCAGCCCCCGATTTCCGACAAATATTACTTTGTTGTCCACAGTGGCGGTGACACCCCGACCCGGCATGGCCTGAAAGTTTTTGGCTGTTAACAGCATATCAGGCCGAGGCATGTAGTCCACAATGGCTTCGGCCAGCGGGTGTTCTGAGTGATATTCAACGGCGGCTACGTATTGCCAGAATTGTTCAGGAGAGATTCCCGGGGCTGTCAGGAAAGTTTGCAGGCGAATCGGCCGTTTTGTTAGCGTGCCTGTCTTGTCAAAGAATACAGCGCCCGTTTGTGCCAATTTTTCCAAAACACCAGTTTGGCGCAGGATAACGCCGGCCTGGGCTGCCTGCCCCAAGCCCACCCACAGGGTAAGTGGTGTGGCAATGCCCAAAGCACATGGACAGGCAATGAGCAATACAGACAAGGCATAGATTAGGCCAGTTTCTGGATTTTCGTGGGTTGACCAATAAATGAACGTAGCCAGGGCGATGAGAACGGCCGTGGGGACCATGAAGGCAGCCAGACGGTCAGCCAGGCGTTCGATGGGGGCGCGTTGCCAAAGGGCCTGATGTAACAATTTGCCGATTTGTCCCATGACAGTTTCGTGGCCAACGGCCGTTGTTACTACCTCAAATGAGCCATCCAGATTCACTGTGCCTGCCAATACCCGCTCCCCAGAACGGCGACTAACCGGCTTCGCTTCACCTGTCAGCCAGCTTTCATCCACATCCCCCATACCTGTGGCGATCACACCATCCACTGGAAAGCGTTCTCCCGGACGTACCCGAATACGTGCCCCTTTGGGGATTTCTTCTACGGGAACGCGTTTTTCCCCTTCTGGAGTTATCCAGGTGGCTTCCAGGGGTAAGTGTTGCCACAGTTTTTCAATGGTTTCGCTGCTTGCTTTTTGGGCGCGTAGTTCCAGCCAGTGACCAATGGCTACCAGGAAGAGTAGCATTGCAGCTGTGTCAAAATAAACTCGGCCGTTTCCCAGCAGCAGATTGCGTACTGACAGACCAAAAGCAGAAAATGCGCCTATGGCAATGAGCGTGTGGGTGTTTGGTTTCAGGCGCAACAATCCAGCCAGGCCAGCACGGAGGATGGGAATGCCTAAAATGAGAACGACGGGTAGTGCCGCAGCCAGGAGCATGATTTGGAAAAAATCGGCTAGCCATTGCGTATCGGCCGAAGCCCGACCTGTCCATTCGCGCCAGTAGAGCATGATGCTAATGACCATGACATGCATGGCAAGCACCCCGCTAATAAGTAACCGAGTGAGAAAGGCTTCTTCTTCGTTGTGTGGGTTTTCGCCAGGCAGCCAGGCGTGATAGCCCAACCTGCGGATGCGGCGAGTGAGTTCGTGTGGTTTTAGTTTGTCTGGGTTGTAGGTGATGTGGGCTTCGCGTTGGTTGAAGCTGATGTTGACTTGTTCTACGCCGGGTGTGCGTTGTAATGTTTCTTGAACAAGCCAACTGCATGATGTACACCATAGTCCACCAAGGGAGAGGGTAGTGGATTGACTATGGGTGGGTGGAGAAACGGCCGTTTCTTCTGCCGTCTCCCCGTTTCCCTCTGCCAGCAGTTCACTAACTTGCAGACAAGCCGGGCAGCAAAAAGGTGTTCCTTCATCGTCGTAAAGTGGATGGGCTGTTGCCAACCCGCACAGCGTACAATTTACCATAATACCAGTTCCCCAATCATTGTATGAGAGACTACCCCCCAACTGGCCAACCCGCGCATGGCCATTTGTACGCCAAACAGAAAAATAAACAGGGCAGCCAGTGGGCGTAGTTTCATTCGTGTTGCTGGGGTAAGAAGTTCTCGCTGAGAAATCCAACCAAGACCAAGATTAACGGGTAGTGTGCCAGCACCAAAGGCCAGCATACGGCCAACAGCATGGGCTGGGGTGGGGGCAACGGCCGTTGTTACCAGCGCTGTTAGCACCAGACCACAAGGCAACATGCCCCATAAAAATCCTATTGCCAACGCCGTCAGGGGAGTACCAGCTCCCCGCTCCGGTTGCGCGACACGCCGCATAATACGCCCCCACAGTTTGGTCAGGCGTACAACAAACAGTTCGGGGGAAGGCACACGACCCAATAAAGCCAGTGTCATGTACATAGCCAAAACGGCCGTTATCAAAGCCAATCCCCCCTGCCAAAAAGATAATCCAGCCAATCCATTATTATTGGGAACGGCCGTTTGGAGAGCGTGGTGATGAGAATGAGAGTGGGCACCGGAAACGGCCGTGCCAGTCGTCACCGCCACCCACCCCAAACCATACACCACGCCCCCCAGCAAACCATACATCATCATCCTTCCCACATGTAACAACACCAGTTTCCAGCCTTGCGTCAGACCACGGCGGCTCAGCAGTAGCGTTACGCCACCACACATACCCGCACAATGACCCAAACTACCTGCCAGCCCCAAAAAAAACGCACCCAGCATACATCCACCCGTCAAAACACTAACGAATAAACCACGCCCTACCTAGCAACCACCAGTTGCTCAGGTAATACACTACAAAGAACATCAGAAATGCCAACACAATGACAAACGTTCCTCGTGGCGCCAAATCGCCCTCCGCTTCCTTACCCACAGCCGGAACAGCATCCTCCACCAATGGATTTGCCTGCTCCATCACCAGCGTCAGCCGATTCGCCTCCTGACGTTTGCCCGTAAAGACCGAACTCAACACCACCAGCAGATACGCCAGACCGCCAATGATGGCGATAATCGCTCCAATACCCATAATTGTTAGCGACAATTGAGCAGTAGCCGGAATATCCGCCTTAAACGGTGCCTGAGCAAAAGTCACATCCCAATGACGACGCGGCACACCTTGCAAACCACTGGCAATCATGCCAATAGATACCAAAGCCATGCCCGCCCCAAAAAGATAAGGCTGCCACGAAGCCACCTTCTTAAATTTAAGCTCCCGCCGGAAAATCAACGGGATAAGGTAGTAGGTCAGCCCCATAAAGGCCAATGTAGTACCAGCCACAACTGTTGCGTGGAAATGGCCTGGTAAACGCATCGTGTTATGCGCCGTCATATTAATCTGCTCTGTACCAATCGTGACACCCGTCACACCACCAATCCAGCCAAACAGGAACATGGAAATAACCAGCGCCGCAAATCCAGGTTCACGCCAGGGTGCCTTACGCAACCATTCCAGCAAACCCCGTTTGTAACCCTTACGCCGCAAAGCCACTTCCAC
>RFGV01000659.1 GCA_003696605.1 Chloroflexota bacterium
CATGGTTACCCATGTATTGCCACCAGTGCTGTGGTTGAAAATAATCGCCCCAACAGCACCCAAAGCCGCCGCGTTATTGACCTTATCCGTAAAGGCGCAACTGCCTCGCTGAATCAGGGCAATACTGCCGGCCAACGCATTGGCAGCCAGACCCGTGGTGGAACACAATTCGTCGGTGCCAGTGATATTTCCAACATATTTCAACGGCGCGCTGGTTGTTTGAGTAAAGAGACCCGTACCACCACTGAAAGCAGGGGGTTGATACAAAATATTTGTCTGCGTGACATTGGATGTCCCCGAAATATTGATGGTTGGCCGGGTGGAATAGCCGGTGGTGCTGGCAGCAACCGAGATAGCTGCATCAGCAGCAGCAGGACTACCGGTGATATAGGAAGTATCGCCAGAGTTACCAGCCGAGGCCACGACGATGATGCCTATAGCTGCGGCATTATTGGAAGCAACAACAGAAGGATCGTCTTCATCGTCTATATCGCCAGGCCCAAAGCTAGAACCAAGGGACATATTGATTACATCCAAATGGTCGGAAATATCGCCGTCACCATTGGGGTCCATGGCCCATTCGATGGCGTCGGTGGCGAGGTTGGTGCTGCCGTCTGCCCCAAATATTTTGAGGGCATACAGTTTGGCAGCGGGAGCAACGCCAGGGCCAATCTTGCCCGGCACGCCAATACCGGCTGCAGTGGAGGCGACGTGGGTACCATGCCCGTTTTCATCAATTGGATCGGGGTCGGGCTGGGGCACGTTTTTGGTGCTGTCACCAGCGTCGTAGTCTGTACCGGCAAAGTCGTAGCCGCCAACAACTTTCCAGGTGGGGAAGAGGGTATCGGTGATGACATTTGGATCATCATTGGCGTATTCATCGGGATCGCCACTGCCACCAAGGGCGGCGTGGGTGTAGTCGATACCGGTGTCAATGATACCAATGGTGATGCCATCGCCGTCGTAACCGAGGGTGTTGGAGACGATGTCTGCCCGAATGAGGGGCACGCTGGCTGTGAGTGCTGGCCGGTGGACAGGCGCCCGGTGAATGGCCTTGACGCCGCTGAATTTGGCTACGGACGTTAACTCATTCGCCGGCAATTTGACCAGCAATCCATTGTATGCCTTGGTGTAACGGGAAATGACCGTAGCCCCCAATGACTGCAAGGACGCAATAACCGGTTCTTGTGCCGCTTGCAGTTGTTGCACATAGTTCTTTTGGGCGGCAGCGGTCATGGGGCTGTTTTTCGCCCGTGCTTCGGCATACACTTGTGCCAGTGGGGGTTGCTCCATTTCCACCACGACAACAACAGAGGTGTTGACAAATGGCTCTAATGCTCTGGGAACATTTCCGCCATTTAATTCAATGAATTCCTCTAATGTCATGCCGTCAGCAAACAGGGCTTTTACTTCTGCTGGTACTTCTTGCAGTGTTTCGGGTTGTCGGTTTACAGGTGCTAACTCAACCTGTGGGGATTGGGCAACGGCCGTTGTTCCACCCAATTGCAGAGCATAGGCCGTAATCCCGGAAATCAGTAACACAAATGTTAAAAGTAAGCCAAACTTCTTAAACATAAAACAGTTCCTCCTCGATGGTTAGGGCTACATTATTTGTTTTTGTCAGACATTATCACACCGGTCTATTTAGCAGAACATCACCTCCTCGTTACAAGTTGCAAGGTAATACAGAAGAAAACAAAAAACGTCAGCGCCTGCTTAACCAAGCAATAGCTGACGTTTCTATAAACGAATCTGTGGGGAAAATTTTTGTAAGCGAGTAAATGTAAATCCCAACATGCTACTATGTAAGGTGCTTTGGACAAACATTGCTGGCATGGTATTTAAGTAAAATTTCCAGCCATCAATGTTGTTTGGGGTTTGTATGTCTCATTTACCTCTTCCTGAAGGCAGGAAAATTGTATTATTTTTCACAGAGGCTGTCAAAAATTGCGTATGTTATCTGGCGATGATGGGCAGATGAATAAACCAGCCTACGGCCGTAACGGCCGTTCCTTGTAATGTGGAATTGGCCACATCACCACTTGCCTGGACGGTATTCGTTAGCAAACTGCCGGAAACGGCCGTGACCATTACCTGATAGGTAAACACCCTTGCCGAACTGCCACCCACAATCGCTGGATCTAACCGTAAAGTTGTCCCATTGGCGGGCAACGAACCAACTGGAGCAGACGGCACACATGGACTACTGGCGCAAGGGGCAAAAGCATACGTCAGTCCTTCACGCCCATCAGCATTCTCTACCCCAATGGCAAACCCGTAGCTGGCCAACGCGGTGCGGTTGGAAATATCATCATAGATAAAATAAATGCGTCCGGCCGGTTCTGACTGCCCATCCAGGACAATGGCCACAGCATGGCGGCTGGTTGTATTTGGATCGCCAAATTGACCGGCATCGTGCCAATTGGCATAAAAGACAGCATCGGCGGGGTTTGCCAGTAACCCGGTGAGCACACTACCGTACCAGGCACCAACGCCGCCGCTGGTGTCAATGTCGCGCCACAGGGGCGCAATCACCTGGTTCAGTTCGGCGGAATTGGGCATGGGCTGTGGACAGGCAGAGCAGGCTGCACCTTGCCAGCCGTCTGGCCCAATGAGCAATCCATTCGCCAAAATGCTGATCTGGGTCAGTGTGGTGTTGTAAAACGTGTAACTATAGGGAGATGGATAGTCGGTGAGGTCAACCAGAAAACGGCCGTCATCACAGTCAGAAACCAGGTCACACAAATTCGGCACCTTCGGCTCTGTCGGCAAATCGCCCAAATTGATATAAGGTAGTGGCGAAACTTCAGTGACTTTGTACCCCATTGTGCCCGGCCCCTGTTGTCCGCTCCATGTAAGGCGGTTGTTGACCGCATCATAAACAAGGCCGCCTGTAGCAGAACCGGAGACATAGCTGGTGCCAGCCGGGAGTGTATCCGTTAACGAAAAGGTGTGGGTCATGCTGTCCAGGTTGTCCAGCCGTATTTCATATTCGATGATGGCACCGGGTTCGGCCGTTTCCGGGCCACTTTTAGTAATCACAAACGGGATACTGCTATCCTGCTTTTGCACGGCCACAGGCATATGCAAGCTTTCCTGATTAGCCGCCGTAAGTGTCACGGTAGCAAACCCCCATCCCTGACTACTGTCATACGCACTCACATCGGCCGTTATGCCCAATGTTTGCGTTGCCCCTGGTAACAATACAAAAGAAGATGGTATTACCGTTACATCCAGGCCAGTCGTAGCCGACACGGTTACTGTCCATACCACCGGCTCAGATAACGTGCTGCGCACCGTTCGTTGCCAGGAACAAGTTTGCAAACAGGCACTATGGGCCATGCTGGGCAAATTCAGGGTGCGCGGATCGCCACCCGTAGCCGGATTGGCGGCCTCGTAATTGATTTTGGTTTCGTTGAGAACCAGACCTGCTTTGGCAGCACGAGTAAGATCAATGCGACCGGCACCAGCATCGAAGGGAGAAACGGCCGTTAGGCCATCCTCCTTCACCACCCCCATAGCACTCGTCATCATCAACGCCGACCGCACCTCATCCGGCGTCCAGTCTGAATGCACAGCCAACACCAATGCGGCCGCCCCAGCCACATGAGGCGCCGCCATCGAAGTACCACTGCTCAAATTAAACTCAGGCCCTGCCGTCGGATCCGTCGTATTATATGCGGCCAAAATATCCACCCCCGGCGCAACGACATCTGGCTTAACCACATCCATCGCCGTATTTGGCCCTCGCGAACTAAACGAAGCCATCACATCCCCATTTGCAGACTCATACCCAACACTCGTCCCCAAAATCGTTGCCATGTGATTACTGCCAGAAGCCAGCCAGTTCTTCAATGCCGTGCCATCACTTTCATTCACATGCACAGCTGGCAACACATGCGCATCGGCATTCAATGATTGCTCAGCCGAAACATTTGCCAAAACCAGTCCACCCGCACCACCGGCCTTGACATTCTCCCCTTTTGTCACCCGCGCAATTGTGCCACGATCACAAACAACTATCTCGCCATTCGTCCAGGTATTTGCCGGAAATGGATTGAGACACAGGGCATCACCAAAATCACCCGCATATACAATGGGGGCTGGTCCATAACCAACTGTCAAACTTTTGCCAGTTATGTCAGCCAAACCACCTGAACTGCTGGTGAGATTGATCAACGTATTGCGAAAAGCCCTGTTATGTGTGCTGGCACCTACCGTTGTTACCCAAGGGGTTTGGTGAGACAAGGTACTGGCTCCTGGCCCCTTGTTGTCTGCCGCGGCCGAAACAAATACACCTGCTTCGTTCGCTGCCAGGAAAGCCAATTCAACGGCATCATTGTACGGGTCTTGTCCACCAGAAATGGAGTAGTTGATAATGTCCACGCCGTCTGCTACTGCCTGATTGACAGCGTTGAGCAAGGCCGTTCCCGGACAAGAGCTGACGCAGGCATCGTAGGCGATAATGTTGGCGTGGGGCGCGACACCAGAAATGGTGTCGGAAAATGTGTAGCCGGTTTCAGTGGTAATTGTTGCTGTTAGCACATTGCCGGCGGCAGTACTGGCTGTGTGGCTGCCGTGTCCGGTACTGTCTTCCGGGCCGTCTGACTCGCCAAAACTGTCGGCAAAGTCCCACAGGCCAATGAGTTTGTCGTTGCAGGGAAGCGCAGGATCGTAGTTGGCATTGGTCGGGTTGCACCAGCCAACATAGTTGCCTGCACCAAATGGGTTGGTGTGGTCGTAGCCATCGCCGCCAATGTCGGCGAAGGCTGGATGGTCGGTGTTGATGCCGGTATCAATGATGCCGATGATAATGCCTTCCCCTTTGGTGGGTGTGTTGGCTGGGGTAGCGGTTCCGTTCCAGATAAGAGGGGCACCAATCCAGGCGGGACCAACGTCGGTGAGGGGGATGTAGTCGGTGTCGCGAAAAACGGCCGTTACTCCCGAAATCATTTGCAATTCAGCGGCTTCATCCCCTGTCAGGATCAGACTCATGCCATTAAAGACCACATCATAGCGGGCCAATATTTTTACTTCGTGGCCAAGACGAGCCATCAGGGCATCAAGAACGGCCGTTTGTCGCTCTGCCAAATACGCCCTGTACGCCATACTCTCCGCACTATTCACATCCAACTTCCGCCTGCCCGTCACCCGCGGACTTGTCGCCGCCAGCCCCTGAGTCCCTCCCCTGTATGTAGCCAACGGTTCATCCTGCAACTGCACAATATATCGTGCTGGCCCTGTAGAAACAGGCAATCCACCTGCTACCGACTCCCCCTCCTGTACCTCCACCCGTGTATCTGCCATCAAACCCGATACACCAATAACCAAACACAAAATTACCAACACCCCTGCCACACCACGACTACTCATTAAAACTCTCCCAAAAATTCATCATCTTGTATTTTTAGCCAATTTTAAAGCATTTACTAGCTAACCTACAGTTTTGAAAAAAGCGATTGGTCGTCCACCATTCTTTAACCCAAAAACAAAAAGGATGGTGCAAAATGACGACCAATCAACTCTA
>RFGV01000660.1 GCA_003696605.1 Chloroflexota bacterium
TAGAGTTGATTGGTCGTCATTTTGCACCATCCTTTTTGTTTTTGGGTTAAAGAATGGTGGACGACCAATCGCTTTTTTCAAAACTGTAGGTTAGCTAGATCATGACCAAGAATCTCCTCCATGCCTGGCGGCACGGTTTCATCGTAATAGGCATTTACAAGGAAGTCAGGCAGGCCACCAGTTCATCCGGCGCTGAGAGGAACGGCGAGTGGCTGGTATCGAGCGAGATTACTTTTTGACAGGGTACGGCCGTGTACATCTTCTTTTGCAAGGATGGCGAAACCCCTTTGTCACGCAGGGTGGTAATGTAAACACGAGGAATACGGCCGAAATTGTCATCCGTTAGCTCTAAAGGCGTGGCCACCGGCGCATTTGGTTCGGGGGTAAGCAGCGAGCGAGCTAGCGCCACATCTTCCTCCGAGCAGTCATGGTACAGCGCATCTCTGAATGCCTCCTCCCGCAGCATGTGCCAGCCCCGTTCCTCATTGACATCCAGATTCGACACAATTAGTGAGTCCGTGTCACTGAGCGCTGTCGGCAGCATGGGTTCGCCGTTGGGGATGAGAAAAGCTGCCAGGTATACCAATGATTTGACTTTGTTAGGGCGGCGCTCGGCAACCTGACTGATGACAATGCCGCCGCGGCTGTGGCCAACCAGAATCGCTGGTTCCGGCAGCGTATCGAGTACGTTACAAACGTAATCGGCGTAACTCTGCATGGTGACCGTTTGGGGATCGGCCCAGTTACGGCCGTGTCCGGGCAAATCAGGGGCGAACACTTTATGCCCCAATTGCTGCAGCCGCGGCGCTGCTTTGTACCAGCACCAACCGCCGTGCCATGAGCCGTGAATCATAACGTAATAGCTCATCTATGTACTCCCCTTTTAACCAATGATGTTGTGGGCAGGCAATATCCGCGGTTGGGGTGGCATAACGCCGTTTTTCTGCAAAATGGGCATGAGTGTTCCGGCGAATGTATTGAGTTTGTCGACATTTTCCCACACATCCAGCACATACCAGCCATCCCCCTTGGGCGCGGCCAAGTGGTAGAGACGGCCGTCTGGCGCGCCTAGCCCTGCTGCTTCCAGGTCTTTAATTACCCGGTCGTACTGCACGGCCGTCATGCCAGGCACATCAAATACCGCCGCAATCACGTTGTTATGGTTTGACATTTCATTTACCTCCATCTAATCAGGCGTAGGCCGCAGCAATGGCGGCTGTGTCATAATACTCACGGACTTTCACTACCTGTCCATCACGGACAGTAAAAATGTGAACCCAGTTGGTCTCGAAGATACGGCCGTTGCTTTTCACACCCGTCTTTTCATACCCCCGCACCACCACCCTGTCCCCTTGGGCAGTAAATTCACGAGGTTCAAAGATGTGAATAACAACCATTTCTGCCACCATGCCAAAAAAGCGGGCCATCTCCTGGCGCCCCCGGTAATGCCCGGCAAAGGGAATCTCCGGCGGCCCGTAAAACTGCCAATCCACATCCTCGGCCAGCGCATTTAACAGGCCGGGGATGTCCCCGCTGCCAAACGCGCCGTAAATCCGTTCCTGGACAAATTTCACGTTATCCGTTGCTACCAAACTACTGTTTATGATCTCTTCAGCTAAATCCGGGTCAATCGTTTGTCTTGACATCAAGCTCTCCTTTTGCGGTGTCCGGCCCTTTCACATGTGTCAAACACCAAACCAAAATCATCAACTCAATTAGCGTAAACCACCTTACAGTCCATTTTCCAGGTCAAAA
>RFGV01000661.1 GCA_003696605.1 Chloroflexota bacterium
AGGGAAGGCTGAGGTGGCGGATGTGGAAACGGCCGTTTCCAGCATGAAAACCCTCAATAAAAAAGCCGCCGAAGCTGCTTTTCAGGCACAGGCACATGCCATGACCGATATTACCGGTTTTGGGTTGCTTGGCCATGCTCACGAAATGGCACATTTGGGTCATGTGGATTTCCGTTTTTGGGTCGGCAAGCTCCCCTGGCTGCCGGGTGCAATCCGTTATGGGGAATTGGGCGCATTTCCGGGCGGGATGGGGCGAAATCGGGAATATTTTGCGCCTTGGGTACAATTTGTGCCTGGTGTTTCCCTGCTGATACAAGATTTGTTGTGGACGCCAGAGACATCGGGCGGGCTGTTAGTTGCTGTGGCGCCAGACCAGGTAACAACTTTTCAGGCATATTGTGAAACGGCCGTTGTTGTAGGTGAAGTATTGCCGGGAAACGGCCGTATACACGTCGAATCATAAAACATCATGAGGTACTCAAATGGATCGAACCGTTCCCAGTTCAGGCAACGAAGAAATCAACCTATACCTGCGAACCTACTATTCACTCCTGCGTAGCACACGCGAAGTACAAATCAAAACCCTCATCGAAGCACACAAGCGAATGCGCTCCGCATTACACATCGCTGCGGATGAACCTTACCCCGATATGGCTGCCTTTATTTATGCCATTCTCCGCATGCCATCCTGCCTGGGACAAGTGCGGTTAGTCATCATGGGACAATCCAAAAAAGTATTCGCACAACATGGTTACCCCGACGTAGAATCGTGGGAGCATGTCAGCGCACCCGGAAGACGGCGGCGCAGCTTTTTCAATGGGAAAGATACGCTCGCCGTTTACATAGCCAGTCGCTCCGATATTGATGATATTGTTCCCATTCTCACTGCTTACCAGATTGAGCGACGAAAACTGCACCAAATATTATCCAAACCAGCAACGATTAAGCTGCTGCAAGAAATTAAACAAAAATCCCAGGGAATCCCCATTGGTAATGATTTGCATGTACTGGCACGGCAAACAAACATTCCCATAGAAGACCTGGACCGATTACGGCAAATCTGGCGAGAAAAAACGGCCGATAAATTACTGGAATACGCTCAGACTGAACAAGAAATAGCTATTCGCTCATTGGCTGGCTCTTTAGCTGACTACAAGCGGGCTACCCGTCGCTGGTGGCTAAACGTAGAACAGTCTCTACCAAATGTCACTTTTGAAGATCGGCCTGTTTACTTCGTCTCCAGCAACACCCACAGCCTGCCCAATTTGTTAAGTGGTTATGCCCTGCATCGAGAAGCAGAACTAGAGTCGTTTATCAAATCCACCGGCTCAGAAGAGTTGCAACGGGAATACTACGACATTTTGCAACGCAACGTGCCCAGCAGCCGGGAGAATTTCTTGTACTACGTGCTGAAAAAATATGAGACAGCTAATCCCGAAGCGGTAAAAGAGCGAATAGCCTGGGAAGAAGCACGGGGAATTTATCGTGTTCCCAGTGAACATGCCTTCGACATTGAAGTGCAAATAGTGGAATTGAACAAGGTGTGCGTGGATACTATGGACGGCCGTTTACACCAGCCCGGTATTGAACGTCTGGCTCAAAGCAATGCCCTCATTGTCAATATAGACTACCCACTGGGAATGGCTGCCTACCAGGTATTAACCGAGATTGCTCGCAACATTGATGAAATTCGGGGTATCTACATTATGGGAAAAGCGGCCACACTAAACGGCCGTATTGGTGACGTTATGATCCCCAGCGTCGTTCACGACGAACACTCCCTCAACACATACCTCTTCGACAACTGCTTCTCAGCCGACGACGTGGCTCCCTGGCTTGTATACGGCACAGTCATGGACAACCAGAAAGCCATCACCGTACCCGGTACTTTCTTGCAAAACGAACAATATATGTCTGTCTTCTACAAAGAAGGATATACCGACATGGAAATGGAAGCAGGCCCCTACCTGAGCAGTATCTACGAAATGGTGCGTCCCAAACGCCACCCCTACAATGAACTTGTAGATTTGCACAATGCTCCCTTCCCTATTGGCATTTTGCACTATGCTTCCGACACCCCCTTCAGTAAAGGTAAAAATCTGGGTTCTCAAAATCTTTCATATTTTGGTATGGATCCAACCTACGCCACGATGGTAGCTATTTTGCGGGCTATCTTAAACAAAGAAATACAAACCCTGGAGCACAATCATGACTCAGAACCAAGCCGATTTTCAGAAACGGCTAACTAACCTGCGACAACAGTTTTCTGCCTGGAAAATCGAGGCATTGCTCGTTACCAACGCTACCAATCGTCGCTGGCTTAGTGGCTTTACCGGTTCCGCTGGCAAATTGCTCATTACGCCAGAAAAAGCCTGGCTGGCAACTGACTCCCGGTATTGGGAACAAGCACAACAAGAAGCTCCCCACTTTACGTTGTATAAGGATTTTCGCCGTTTTACCGACACGGCCGAATTCATCCGCCAGGCCGGTGTCACCCGTGTTGGTCTGGAAGCGCAAGACATCACCCTTGCTGTTGCCCGTTCCCTCCACCAAATAGAGGAAATTGAATGGATTCCGCTGGATGCTCCGATTGATCCGCTACGGCAAATAAAAACCGAGTGGGAACTGGAAAAAATTTGTCAGGCAGCTGCTATTGCTGATGAAGCAATGGCTCGTGTACCACAGCTGGCTAAAGTGGGCATGACCGAAGAGGCCTTGGCCTGGGAACTGGAAAAGTTTATGCGTGAACACGGGGCAGAATCTGTGGCATTTCCGATTATTGTCGCTTCTGGCCCCAATAGCGCACGGCCACATCATCGGCCTGGCAAACGGCCGTTGCAACCTGGTGATGTCCTTTTGGTCGATCTTGGTGCCCAGGTGGACGGGTATAAAAGTGATATGACTCGCACATTCTTTGTGGCGTATATGCCAGAAGGACCTATAAGCGAGGTGTATGAATTGGTACTCAGTGCCGTAACGGCCGTTTTGGACAACCTCAAGCCTGGCCTAACCGGTGCTGAAGCAGACGCCCTTGCCCGAACTCTAATAGATGTCTCTGGCTATGGAGAATATTTTGGCCATGGTTTGGGGCACGGTGTAGGTCTGGATATTCACGAAGGACCAGGTCTGAACAGTCGTGCCCAAAAAGAACAGCTTGCAGCCGGTGCGGTTGTTACAGTTGAACCTGGTATCTACCTGCCGGGTGTTGGTGGTGTACGCATTGAAGATTTGGTACTTCTGACTGATTCTGGTTGTAAATTACTCAGTCAGTTTCCCAAAGAGGCGCAAATTGTTGGATAAGTGTACTCTGTTGGTTGTTAAGGTGTTTGTTGTCAATCACTACGCGAAAACGCCAATTGAGCGATAAATATCATCAAATAATGGGATGATTTCGCGCCAATCGTATCGGCGCGCTAAAATTCGGCCGTTTTCACCCAAACGTGTGCGCGCTTCTGTATTGTGTAGCAGATGCAAAACGGCCGTTGCCATCTCCTCCGCACTGTCTGCCAAAACCAAATCTTGTCCATCACGAATCGGAAACCCTTCAGCCCCTACCCTGGTACTCACAATTGCTTTTCCGGCCGCCAATGCTTCGATGAGTTTAAGTCGCGTCCCGCTGCCTACACGAAACGGCATAATGAATACCTCTGCCCCCAGTAAATACGGCCGAATATCTTCTACCCAGCCAGTTACAGTTATGCCAGACTGTTCACCAAGCCGAATAACTGCCGGGTGGGGCTTTTGTCCCACAATTGCCCAGGTTGTTTCTGGTCGCACAGCCAGCACTTGCGGCCAAACCGCTTCGGCAAACCAGCGCACGGCATCAATGTTGGGACGGTAATCCATTTTGCCAATAAAGACCAAATCATACCGGGGCAAATCGGCCGTTTCTGGCAATGAAGATGGCTCGTAAAAAGTAATATCAATACAGTTGGGAACGGCCGTTATCGGCGTCACCAATTCGGGAAATAACCCGCCTAACTGTTCCCGATCCGCTTCACTCACTGTTGTCACTGCATCCGCCATTTCACATGCCCATTGCTCAAATCGGCCTAACCGTCCCATCTGCACCGCTGAATACAACGCCGCCACCCACCGATGTGGCCGACACACATCCACCCAAAAATTTCGGCGCTGCAATTCCGTCTCCACATTGTGATCATCAAAGACCAGCCGGGATTGAGGAGAAACCTCCCTGACAATTGCCATATAACGAACCAGCTCAATTCCCTCTATCTGAACAACATCAAAACTGTTCTGCTGCAATAATTCTCGTAGCTGCTCCGCAAAAACCGGGGTATACAACCGATGTGCCATGTCTGGCAATTGACTTGTAACCAATTGTCGCAGGCGATCGCCGATTGAGCGCTGAACAACAGGCACCGTTACAATTTGCCGACATAGTGCTTGCAACGGAGCCGCTTTGTCCAAGGTTTGCCCTTCTTCCAAAAAGCTCAGCAACGTAATCTGATGACGTGGCGCCAAACCTTTGATGATGTGGTAGTTACGCAAACTGGTCCCTTGCTGGGGCGGGTAAGGCAATTGTGGGGTAAGTATTAGCAGTTCGGCCATATAACTCTC
>RFGV01000662.1 GCA_003696605.1 Chloroflexota bacterium
AATACACGTGATTTCTGATCACCACTATCTTTGCACTTTACAGTTTAGTGCTCCTGAATAGGCAGTCACAAGAAACATGCTCTACCTCTGGTGTTAAACACAAAAGTGCAAAGATAGTATGATCATCAGTCAGCTTTTTCAAACAAGGAGTAATGTTGTGTTAAAGCATTCAGTAGTCAAAAAACGTAGTGCGCGAATAGCTATGGCTGTTCTGATTGTCACCCTGCTGGCCATAGTCGTGGCTTTGCCGGCTCTGGCCAATGGAATCTGGACCAAGGTCAGCGACGCGAACCTCGGCCATACCGAACAACACGCCGTTAAACTCAACGACGGCCGTGTGCTGATTGAGACTGAGATTTACGACCCGGCTACCGACACCTGGGCACCCACAGGCCCAAGAAGCTTTTATTACCTGAGAAATTCAACCACTTTGTTGGCAGACGGCCGTGTCCTTGTGGCCGGTTCTGATGGCAGCATCTTCTATTCACCCGATTCCAGTGCAGCCGAGATTTACGACCCGGCCACCAACACCTGGACGCCGACTGGCTTCATGACGATGGGTCGTTCTGGTCACCTGGCTGTTCTATTAAATGATGGGCGCGTCCTGGTAGCGGGCAACCAATGGGGTGATACTTCAGCCGAAATCTATGACCCGGCTGCCGAAACATGGACTCCCACTGGCGGCATGAACGACCATCATGGTCATGGCACAATCTCCTTGCTGCCCGACGGCCGTGTCCTGGTAGTCGGCGGGGACACATTTGATTTTGTCCAGGGAGAAATTACTTCTGATACGGCCGAAATCTACGATCCGGCCACTGGAGCCTGGCAATATACTGGCAGTCTGAGCGGCCCTCGCCGCTACCACACGGCAACGACCCTGGCCGACGGCCGTATTCTAGTCGCCGCAGGTCGTGATCAAAACAATGCCTGGCTGGGCAGCGTCGAGATTTACGACCCGGCCACCGGCACCTGGAGCCTCACCGGCCCCATGAACGACTCCCGTTACGCGC
>RFGV01000663.1 GCA_003696605.1 Chloroflexota bacterium
AACGGCCGTTTCCTCGTGCAGCGTGATTAGTTTGTCCAGCACGGCCGCCGATTCAGCCGGGTAGGTGAAGTCCTGGACGTTGATGGCGAAGAGGACGTAAGCGGCGGGTTGGTTGGTGGTTTGGGTCGTGGAGGTTGGTTGGGGAACGGCCGTTGCTTCAATCGGGGTAGGAGTCGCCGTTTGGGACGAGGCGCACGCCGCCAGCAGCACCAGCAAGAACAACCCCAGAAAAACACGATTGTGCATGTGTGTTACTCTGGCCTGGATTCAGAAAAATGGGCGTCTAGCTTGTCTAACAGCGCCAGCCCCCGCGACGGATCGCCGCTGGCAGCCAAAGCGCGAAAGCGCACCTCGCTGTCAAATTCGGCCAGCGCCTGCGTAGAAAATTCCTCAATCAATTTATTGACACTGATGCGCCGGTGTTTGGCCAACGCTTTCAAACGAGCGTATTTCTCATCGGACATGCGAATGGTTATCGTTGCCATCTTATTCATTCACCTCGCAAAAATTGTGCCGGCGTCAAAATGCTTAAGCCAGGGAATTTCAATTCTGCATTTTGAAAATCCTTCACGTTGTGTGTGATAATCGCCTGAGCATTACCGGCCAGGGCCAATTCAATCAAAAAGTTATCCTCTTCATCAGGCAGATTGGGCCGCCATAAATAATAAATTTGTACCCAGCGACAAACGCTGTAAAACGCATTAAGCAGCTCTCTGATTTCTTTGTCAGTTAGCGGACACGCATCAATTAGGTTGGGTCTTTGACTAACGTCTTCATATTCTAAAAACAAGGCATTACTGATGACAGGGTCAAATCTGCCTTCAAGACACCCTCTCAAAACTGCCCTGCTGGCGCCTTCTTTTCTTATCAGGGCGCTAATCAAGACGCTCGTGTCCACAACAATCGTGTTGATCATTACAGAAATGATAGCATATATGCAACCAAATTGGCAAGATGGACAGTTCTTCTCCGCTCATGCTTTAGCCGCATCTCAATCCCGACGTGACCTGTTAGCCGTAGGCCGTGAACTGTAAGCCGTGATCAGAAAACGGCCTACGGCTTATGGAAAACGTCCCATCACGGCAGCCGTATCCGTGCCGGTTTGAATGACCAGGCTGTGCCGGAGCAGGTGTTGAGGCAGCCGATTTGCAGCAGCAGGTCGTAGGTGGCGGGCATGG
>RFGV01000664.1 GCA_003696605.1 Chloroflexota bacterium
ATTACCGGCGTTTTGCTGAATGTGCGCTATGGACGCGGCGGAACCATCCTTGCACGCGTAACCAGTGCCAATTTCCTTTTACCGGCCAGGGATTCAGTAAATGTGGAAATGAATGCGGATGTGGATTTGATTGGAGCACCCCAAACGGTGGTGGATTTGGTGAACCAGGTGAAGGCGGGGCAACTGAAAGCCCTTTGGCTCGACGGTGCCATTAACACCAATTTCGGCCCGGTAAACATTGACCAGCAGGTAAATATCCTCAGCGCATGAGTGTTGCAGTGAAAATTTCGCCTCCGGAAATGACCGGCGTAGTTCATTACGAAGATGGAAGCCTGGAGGACATTCAGGAAGTCCTGATGGAGGTAATCAATAAAGACCTGGGAAGCCAGGTTGAGGAATTTGCAAAAAGGATGCGGAGGGATGCCGGCAGCGATTATGCTTTTCTGCGGCAGCTCTGGAACTTCTGCAAATACCAGATACGATATAAGAAAGACCCCGCCGGCTTGCAGTTGATAAAGCAGCCTGCCAGGCTGTGGGCAGAACGGGAGGGCGATTGTAAAAGCCTGACCGTGTTTATTTATCACTGCTGCCGGGTAGTGGGTATTCCTTGCATTATCCGCTTTGCTTCTTACAACAGAAACAAACGGATTCAGCATGTGTACCCGGTGGCTGTGTTAAAAGACCGGCAGGTGCCGGTAGATGCAGTGTGGGATTATTTCGACGATGAAGAAAACGCCACGAAGATCGAGGACAGAATGCCCAAAGCCTGGCAGGATTCGATTAACGGTATTCCGGCTGGCGTGAATTGGAAAGACTTAATTGGGCTTGTAGCCCTTGCAATTATAGCACGATGACAAAAATTGTTGAATTGGCAGGCATTGGCAAAACAGAGCAATTGGATGCAGTGGCTTTGAAGCAGCGAGGCGCACGGGTGAAACGACCTGCACCGCTGAGCACCAACCTGCTTTCCGAAGGTGAAATGCTGCTGGAGCTTTACCGGCAGCGCTTTAAGATGCTATCTGAGTTCTTTCCGGAAGTGTCTGATTTCAAGCAGGCGGCTACAATTGCAGAAAACGCCTTGCATCGTGGGCTCCACACGGCCACCGGCATTATTCCAACCGGATCTTTTTTTAACCCCCTCATGCAGGGATTGGGCGGCATTCTGGTAAAGGCCCGGTTGATGACCAAGCCCGCCAGCCGGTGGACTGCATGGGAGCAGAAAGCACGGACGCCGGAAACGGCCACCGTGTCGGAGATTCCGCAGGTGGATTGCAGTAATATGAACCCATCAAATTTCAATCCTCCCACCATGCAGGAATGGCTGCAAGGCGGTGGGTTTGGCTCAGGGCTGCCCCTAAATGCACAGGGTTACAACCAGTGGGTAACTCAACAGCTCGACCAGCAAACACAGGCATACAACGCGTGCCAGCATGAAAACAAGTGGCGCAAAATCCTGAATGAAAAGTGGATGGATGTAGCGCACCACCCCCTGTATGAATTTGCCGAAAACACTAATTCGCTGCCGGCTTCTGTGGCAACCAAAAGTGTGTTGCACCGGAATGCAGTTGGAACCATCAGCGACATTTCAAAGATCAACAGAACGCTGATCCGCACCTGGCAGGAAAACGGCATTATCTACCACAACATGAAAGAAGGTGCAGGCCCGCTTACCGGAAAAGAAAGCGTACAGGGTGTGTATGAGGCTTACCAGAATGGCATTTCGGGTATTCCTATCGCTGCACTAACTGCTTTGATTGTGGCGATTGCTGGAGCCCTGGCAGAAGCCGCCGGCCTCATCAATGCAATCAAAGGGCAAGCAGGCCAGTCAGATGCCCAAAAATTTGAGATCAATACACAGGGATGGGGAACACCCGACTGGACGGCAAAACCTGACGACTGGGCTACCGGTGCAGGAAGTGGTCCCGGAGCACCTGACGCACCCGGAACCAGTGCAGGATTCGATTTTCAAAAGAATTTACCGCTTATCCTTTTGGGTGCCGGTGGATTGATATTATTGAAGTAAAACCGATAAAACGATGGCACAACCGACCATGAAACAGGAGATTGAGGCACTAAAAAAACGCCTAGACAAATTGACAAAGGCATTGAATGAGCAGTACAACGAGCTGCAAGACCGCATTGCCGAAGAAACAGGAAATGGCCCGGTGCCGCATTGCTGGAGGGCTTTGCGCATCAGTCCGGTGGGTGGAATCTTCCCGTTCAGGGCGAGGCCAGAGCACACCGATGCCGATGACTGCCCAACGGAAGCCGAAGCAGTGGCCTATGCTAAAGAGCAAGGCCAGCGATTTGAAAATGAAGTGTTTACAGTGATCCCGGTTTATCACTACCAGGAAGGTGATGAAGTGCCTACAAAGCAAGCAAAAGGAGGGCGCTAACACCAATAAGGGCCGCATTTACCAGGTAGTAGGACGGAGAGTAGCCCGGAGTGTCAAGATTTATTTGAACATTCAAGTTTTTCTTGATAGTCACGGTGTCCTCAATCATTATCGGAGCGGACAGCCATTTGCTTTCGCTGCTTATCCGGTAGGTGTTTTCACCCTCCGGGCAACCAGTGACGATTATTTTTTTGAAATTCTTGTTGTCAAACAATTTTTGACTGTTGAAAGAAAAACTTGCATCAGTCACTTCATTACTGGCTCTGATGGTCAGCGTACCGGCGCCCTGGTACAGGTTGAACTTACGATTGCAAGAAGAAAATAGAAGGAGGAAGAAAAGGAAGGTAACAGTTTTCATTTCACCATGTGTTTGTTTCGGACAAACATAAAAAAAGCCAGGGGAATGCCCCGGCCTTGAATGCAGTGAAATGAGAACG
>RFGV01000665.1 GCA_003696605.1 Chloroflexota bacterium
GTCCCACAGGTAAATATTCTCATTGGCAATAAGCGGATTGGCATTGAGAAATGCAATGGCATTCAATGAAGAAGGATACGGATTGCTCAGGCAGTTCCAGCCATCTTCACCGGAATTGGCAGAAGGGGTATTCGTAACGGGTATCTGGTATGTGCCTTCAAACGGGTCGCCATAGAAGGTGACCGTGCCTGCCCCGGCAGCCGTGTAGCCCAGCCCTCTTGTCATGGTGCCGGAGGCTGCAGCCCAGTCATTCCTGAAGTCGGTAGCGTCATTGTTGGTTTCATTGAACCAATAAACCGTACTGCCCAAAACACTCACGCTTACATTGTCAGCAGGGGTGCCGAACAGGTTGAACGCCTGTGCGCTTGTGGCTGCATGGCGTTTCACGGTGATGTTGCCATTCACGGTGCCGCCTCCGCCCGTTGTACCGGTGCCGTCCATCAGCGAAGCGCCATCTTCGAGGGTGAGGTTGCCGTTGGTATTTAATGTAGCGCCTGTGGGCACTTCCACCACTCCGGATACGCTTGTAGCATCATTGACGTCATGGGTGCCGGGGGAGAATTTCATGGTGCCCGTGCCGGAGAAAGAAGCCGCCCCTGTCATATCACCATGAATGGTTAGTGAGGAGCCGCCATCTATGGTAACGGTCGCATTGTTGGTAAAAGTGATATCTTTTACTTCTTTGAAGATAAGGCCGGTTATGGTAGGTTGAGGGGTGATGGAACCATCTATGGAAATGTCCTCTGAGGAGGTGGGCACCGCCCCTCCGCTCCAGTTAGTGGGGTCATTCCAATCATTGGATGTTCCACCTGTCCAGGTGATTGAACAGGAAGCAACGCCATCATTCACAGTGAACGAAGCAGTGGCCGTGCATCCGCCTCCTTCCGTCACGGTTACCTGGTAGTTGCCTGCCGCAAGGCCGTTGGGGTCTTCACCGGTACTGCCATTTGACCAGATATAAGTGAATGGTGGATTACCCTTGCTCAGCGCCAGGTCAATGCTTCCGTCAGATGCCCCTGTGCAAGTGGTGTTTTGAACCATGGTTCCTGCCACATCGATGAAATTAACTCCGGGATACATCGAAGCATCCATATCATCACAATCCTGGCAAATATCATAACTATCATTGTCGGCATCGAAGTTATAGGGTGTATAAGGGACAACGGAATAAACCTCGATTTCATCGATCATAAAATTGTATTCCCCTGTTAATGCTTCCCGGCAGGTTGAGCTGCCATAAGAACCAATGACACAATCATAAGTATAGCCAAGATTGGAATGACCCGTAGAAGATGAATTCATATTGCTGTTAAAATAAACATCATGCCCTCCGCCAAATGTAGGGCCATAGCTGCTGCTGTGATAGGTGGCAATCCCTTGATTACCCCCGGATAACAAAGAGAATCGATTGCCCTCTGTTAAATTGAAAAGGAATGCTCCGGGA
>RFGV01000666.1 GCA_003696605.1 Chloroflexota bacterium
GGGGCGCCGGACATGGAGGTGCCCATAGAGCATATGGACACTGATCTGGGAGTGAGTGCAATAAAGTTGTGGAATGAGATGAGGACACAATTTGGCGATGAATAAAAAAATTAAACCTGAGCATTTTAAGCGGTTGGAGGAGTACATCAGTATGCCGACAGTGAGCACTCAGCCGCAAAATCCGGCCATGGCGGAGGCGCTGGAATGGTGGCGGGAGTTGTTTGATAAAGCTGGCGTCTACCAGACCAAAGTGCTGAAAGCGGGCGATGCTTATCCGGGCATCCTCGCCATGACCAAGCCGGACAAGAAGAAAAAAACCTTGTTGGTTTATGGACATTTGGATGTTCAGCCTCCCGGGGACTCGGCCGAGTGGAGCTCGGACCCCTATAAGCTGGCTTTGAGAGGTGGATATCTGTTTGGCCGAGGCATAGCTGACAACAAAGGCCAGCACTTGGCGGTGATATTGGCGATGCTTGACCTGGTAGAGCAGGGGAAGCCGCTGAACTACAACGTCAAGATATTGCTGGAGGCCAATGAAGAAACTGGCAGTTTGGGATTGGACTGGATGCTGAAAAAATATGCCCGGCAACTTGAGGCGGATTTTTATGTGGGCATAGATGGGTCGATGATTGCTAAAGACCAGCCGACGATTTATCAGGGTTGCAAGGGGATAAACTATTACCGGCTGACGGTTAGGGGAAGCAAGAGGGAGTTGCACTCGGGATATTATGGCATGTTGGTTTATAACCCGGCGATCCAGTTGGCGAAGTTTTTGGGCGGCTTGACTGACCAGGACGGATTGATCGCTGTCCCTGGAGTGAGGGTGGTGGCTGACGGCGGTTTTGAGCGTCGGGAGGTGGAGGTGAGGGAGATGTTTGGCCCTGAGGATGAGCCGCGGATAAGAAAGGAAGATTTGGGGAAATTGATAAGCACTCAGGAGAGGGAATCGACTCTGGATGTCCATAGCTTGAGGTCGGGTGGGGAGCCCGATCAGGTGAAGACGGCAATTCCGACCCAGGCGGTGGCTAGTTTTAGTATTCGGACGGCGCCAGGTTCTGAGGCAAAGCGGGTGGACGAGGCGATACAACAACACGCCTGGCGGTTTTTTGCCAAGACATCTCTGGAATATGAGCTAGAGTTGGTGATTGCGGCTGATCCCGGCATGGCGGGAGGTGAATCGCTAATGGTGGAAAAGATAGCGAATTCTTTGCGGGTGGTGAGCGGGGTGGAGCCGGTGATTACTAACTTATCGGCTACTTTGCCGGTTTTCAGCCAGGTGGCTAAAGTTTACCATCAGCCGTTTGTGCTGGTTGGTTTTGCGGCTCCGGATTCGAACCAGCATGCCGTTGATGAGAAGTTGCCAGTGGAGAACTTTTTGCTGGCGCAAAGGTTTGTAACTAGGCTGTTGACCCAGGGTTGAGGGGAGTGGTGGGTTGGAAAGAACCATTCTTTGGAAAGAACGGTTCTTTTTGAGAGGGTTGGGGAGAATTGGAGGGGGCACGATTTTTCTTAACCAGTTCTTAATACAAGTTTTTTTATAGTCTGACTGTAGTAATTTTTAGGAGCAGA
>RFGV01000667.1 GCA_003696605.1 Chloroflexota bacterium
CACCACCTTCTTATCTTAGTGGTAGATACGTTTTATATCAGCCAAAAGCTGGCACTCCCGTATGAATAACCATATACGTCTGGTGTGGGTATGTTTGCTGGCTATTGTCCCGGTGTTAGCTCTCCGTGCGTAACTGGCAATGGTTCATCGTTTGCCAAGACGGCAGCTTCGTCAAGAGGCATATCGGTTATCAAGTCAATGTGGGAACGGACAAAGCGGAGTGCCGCGGCACGAGCACGGCCGTCTTGCTCATGTTCAAGAGACCATTGGGCATGCTCCACCAGCAGGGCGAGTGCCAGTGCGCGCCCCAACGTGAGGGCAAAGCGACGTGCACCTGCTTCCAGAGCTGCCTGTCCTTGTGAAACTATTTGGGTAAGCCAGTGGGAGGCATGGGCAACGGCCGTTTCCGCCACCCTGCCAGCCTCAACCAGCGATGTTTCTGTTACCTGTGCCGTTACTTCTTGAACTCGCGCCTGCAAGGCAGCCAATCCATCCCCTTCAGCCACAGCCCGCAGGGTATCCAGCGCCAGCACATTGGTTGTACCTTCCCAAATAGAAAGTACCTGACTATCACGCAAAAGCACTGGTAAACCGGTATCTTCCACATATCCGGCACCACCAAATGCTTCCAGCACCTCACTGGCCACGGCTACTGCTTGCCGCCCGGTTGTCAGCTTTACCACAGAAGTAAGCAAGCGGAACAAATCTGTCTCGGCACTATCCAACTCACCACATTCCTCTTTTCCAAGCAATGCTGTGAGATAAAAACTGAGATGGAAAGCGGCCTCTGTTTCTGCCTGGAGTTCGGCCAGTGTGTCCAGATGAAGCGGTTTTTGGCTAAGTGGCGCGCCAAAAGCGACACGTTTACGGGCATAATCGCGGGCTAACGCCAGGCCGCGGCGCATGGTAGCCGCGGCACTGATGCTGTTCCAGGTGCGGGTGATGTGAAGCATGGGAACGATATTGCGTACGCCGTGGCTCAAACCCATAACGGGGATGGCGGGTGTGCCTCGTAGCATTAATTCGGCTGTAGGCACTTTGCGCGTACCAAGTTTGTCTTTCAGGCGCAGGATTTCGATGTTTTGCAAACGGCCGTTTTCATCCCGCAGTTCCAGATAAAACAGTGCCAACCCTTTACCACCGGGGCCATTCCCTTCCGGGCGCGCCAGTGTCAGTGCCATTTGCGAAGTGGTAGCAGAGGTAAACCATTTGCGTCCATACAGTCGCCACGTACCATCTGCATCCTGTCGGGCGACAGTTTCCGACCGCCCGACATCTGAACCACCAGTTGACTCAGTCATCCACTGGCCGCTCGTCCAAAATCGGGCGGGATCGCGGCTGGTCAGGTGGGGGATGGCCCGCTCGATAAGGGACTGATTGCCAGACCGGAGCAAGGTTCGGGCGGCACCATCAGTCATAGCCAGGGGGCAGGTGTACACATCGGTAGAAGGATGAAAAAGGTAAGCCAGGGCAAATTGATAAGGGCGGGAGAAACGGCCGTATTCCCGTTCATATGCAGCAGCCACCACGCCAAATTCAGCCGCCAGCCGTTCTGCCCGCTGCCACAAACGAGTTACTTCTATCTGATCAATCCGATTTCCCCACGCATCCCACTGCGTCAACACAGGTTCATTCAACCGGTCAGCCAATTGCAGCTGATACAGTTCACCGCCAGCCAGTTCACCCATTTCTTGCAACGAAGGTTCAACTTCTGCCAATACATCTGACGGCAACATCCGTTTGAGCCAGGACCGAAGCACGCGATCATCATTATATTGGTTATTCAGAGTCGGCGGGGTTTGATTAAAGGGTTTGATTTCCATTTCGTCCTCCAAATTAGCATCCCATTCAAATAGCGAAATAATCAACTTGCAAAATCGTGTACTTTCTCCAAATATTGTATCTCATCTGGGGTAAAACCAGCCTCTTGCAAAATATCTCTTGTATCCGCCCCTAACGGCCGTCCCACATGTCGGTATGCTGGCGTTCCGGCAGAAAACTTCAGTGGATTCCCTATCTGCAACTGGGCTGTTCCGTCTGGCTTGGGCACGGATACAACCAGCCCCCGTTCTTTAGTGTGGGGATGCTCTATCATTTCCGGGATGGTCTGCACAGGTTCAACGCATAC
>RFGV01000668.1 GCA_003696605.1 Chloroflexota bacterium
CCACAGGACAACCAACAACAACCCCAAAAACCTACGCATAACTATACCTCTATTCATTCTTACCAATTACCATGCACACTTTCACATAGAAAGAATCCACGACACCCCCAAGATCAAATCTTTGTCGTGCCCAAAACCAGCATCCCAAAATGCAACACCACCATGAAGAAAAAGTTTTCCCCGGCCAAACTGATGCTGGTGAAACACCAACACCCTGTCCAAGTCACTGTTGTGAGCCAAGGAAAGCTGGTTACCGCCTGGGGGAGCAACATCCTTGCCGTCCCGGTTCAGCTGAGCGTGGAGGTAGTGCCCTCCCCAGCCATTACCAACTGAATTGGTCCATATCCAGCCAAGAGAGACGGATCTGCCGTCGTTATCCAGCGAATGGCCCAAAGGGCGCCCCTTATACCGATAACCGGTTTTGTAAAGGAAATGTTCGTAAGCGTTATTGAAACGGGAGGAAGAGTGATAGAAATCAAGAGTTGTGTCAGCAGCTTCGACATATGCACGATAACTCCCGGAACTCAAAGCTCCCCAATGTTCGACACCCCCAAGGCCAATGAAGCGCGAGGGATACCCCCCTGCTTCATCTTCACCAATTATCTGACCGTAGATGGCGTAGTTGGCCGACCGGAACAAAGGAACACGCCAGCGCCAATCGACTCCCGCAACCTGGTTGCCTGGTTCGTTGGCAACATTAATGCCTCCACTGTTTCGGTTATCTCGCCCAATCATAAGATTAAAAAAGGATTCTAGGTCTTCAGGGCGGCCTTCACCACCCCATTGGGCCGTTCGTGAAAGCCCGACTTCCAAATCCTTAACCGGTCGAAAACTGAACCGCATGCCAAGAAACTTGGCATGCGAGACAAATCGGTCACCCTCCATCTGCCCGACAAACCCCTCAAGCCTCCAAGGCCCGAGCAGGCGAAGCACTGGCCATTGAAAAGGAAGCGATTGTTTGCGCTGAAATCCAAAACCCGGCACTGGCCTGGCGCTGGTGGAAAGGATCAGACTGCCATCCCACCCGGGTCCCCACCATCGATCCTGCGCACCAAAGGACAAAATCCAGTTCCCAAAAGTGCCTGCAATGTAGGACCCGTCAAAACGAATCCTGTCGCCATCCGATGGACCTTTTACAGCCTGAACATCGAGAGACCCAGCGAATCGCCGTCCCAGGAAATCAAGTGTGGTTGCTGTTTCAAAATTCTCTCGTGGGGTGTACTGAAAACCTCGCAAAGCCAGGGAGCGTGTCCCCAGGGAAATGTGGGCCGAGCTGCGCACTTGGCCAACTTTGCGCGATGGGCTGTATTGGGTACGTAGATGCCTGGCTGCATCTTCTATCGTCGTGTCCTTCATATAGGGGAACTGATTCAGGACACTCAAATCGGCTAGAGGCACAGGCCATGATATCAAAGGAGCCTGGACCAAACCGGCATCTCCCAGAAGCTGGATTTTGTGTCGCGCAAAAAGGTCTCCAGGACCCTGCCATGGAGCAGCCAAAGCAGCCGGGACGAACCAACAACAGCTCAACAGTACAAAAACAAGGCGACAAGCCACAAACACGTTTCCAAATCCTAAAAATGGGACCAGCTTTGGTCCCCAAGCCACCATTTAAAATTCGAATGGGTAACATACTTAAAGCTTGTCAGAGAAGCAAGACCCAAACGCCCCCCCTCCCCAAAAAACCGAGGAGGGCCCAGAATGGGTCCTCCTCGGGAGGGTACATGGTAACGCAATTTTTGTACGCTATTGCGTCAATGTGAATAGGCCATCAGAAAAATCC
>RFGV01000669.1 GCA_003696605.1 Chloroflexota bacterium
ACGGCCGTACCAACAGAAACGGCCGTACCCCCCACCGAAACACCCACTGCCACCCCCATCCCCACCTTCACACCACCCGCTCTGCCCCTCACGTCCCCCAACGAACACTACTGGCTTCGCCGTCCCATTCCAGATGGTGGTACAGTCTGGACTGATAAAGTTTATTCCTACGGCAGCACACGCGGCGGCACACTCCGCACACACCACGGCGTCGAATTCTACGTCCCCAGCGGCACAGAAATTCTGGCTGCTGCCAGTGGCACAGTTGTTGTTGCCGGAGACGATCTCACAGTCCCCTACGGCCCCCATACCAATTTCTACGGCAATCTCATCGTCATTGAGCTGGATTCTCGCTGGAACAACCAACCTGTTTACACCCTTTACGGACACCTTTCCGAAGTACTCGTTAGCGAAGGCCAACACGTCAATGCCCAGGAACTAATCGGGCTTTCTGGTGCGAGTGGTGTTGCAGATGGCGCCCACTTGCATTTTGAAGTTCGCCTTGGTCAAAACAGCTATGAATCCACGCGCAATCCTTTGCTTTGGCTCTATCCATTCCCTGATTTTGGCACAGTAGCCGGTCGTGTTACCTGGCCAGATGGTTCTCTGGCGCGCGAAGTACCCATCACCTTGCGGCGGATTGATGGCCCTTCCCGATATTTGGCTGGCACAACGTATGCCGATGATACGGTCAACCCTGATGATTTGTGGCAAGAGAACTTTGCCATTGATGATGTGCCCGCTGGCTACTATGAGCTTGTGATCGACATGGGAGAAAAGAAAATTAAGCAGGAATTGTGGGTTTTTCCCTATCAAACGGCATTTGTGGAAATTGTACTTCAGCCGTAGTCATTGTCATTTTCCAAAGCAAAAAGCCCCCCGCATAATCAGGGGGGCTTTTTTTATTGAACAGTTCAGGAATAACCTGAATAATCTGCTATTTTTGAGTGACTTCGAAGGTATAGGCAGCTGATTCCAGTGTGTGGGGTGCACTGGCGGCAACAATGAGGAATGCTTCATTGTTGTTTTCAGTCAGGCCGGTGATATCGAAAACGGCCGTATTATCCTCATTCAAAGGCAAATCCGTCACCACCGGCACACCACCTTCATCAAAAGTGATCAGCCGTAAATGGAACGTTTGCGGAATATATGCTGTCGTTCGCACCCAACCTTCACTTTCCCAGCCCATATCACTTTCGGCATCATCAAAAAAGCCAATTTCCGGGATGGCAATATTGTCCAGTGCAAACCCTAACGAGCGGTCATTTCCGTCTGATTCAAACCGAATGAGAATCTTTTGTCCGGCATAAGGTGTCAGATCAATTGTTTCTTCAATCCACTTGCCACCCGGTGACACACTGGTGTAAAAGCGATCGGTTAAGGCCAGTTCCAGTGGGTCGTGTTGAGGTTCGTCACCACGCATATTTTCGCCTACCAGCCCGGTCCAGGTCTCGCCACCATCTGTAGAGACCAGCACATAACCAAAGCCAAATGCGTTGGAGAACTTGTAGAATGTGCTGTATTGCAATGTAGCACTGCTGACCCCGGTCAGGTCAAATTCACGAGTCAGGCGGGGTAATGCGCCAGAGACACGGCCAGAATACCAGAATGATTGCCCGGAAACCGGCAAACGGCCGATAACACTGGTCTTGGTTGTCCCGGTGAAGCTTACAGTCAAATCCTGGGCAGAATTGAACCGGTAAACATCCATTGCATATTGCTTGACATCATCTTCAATCGTCTTGGGGAATCCGGCGATAGTTGTGTAACCCACAGGGTCGATTGGGAAATCTTCGCCAAATCGGTAAATCTCTGGTGCATTTGGATTGTCATGCAACACAAGCGCTGTTAGCCAGTCCAGCCACACATCCATACCAGTCAGGTCAAATCCCTGTTCGGCCAAAAATTCACTCAGTCCCTGCAAGCCACCATCCGGGTCTTTGACCCAGGCAGAGTAGAACTCCGGCCCGAACCGATCGAAAATGTATCGGTTGATGACATATCCTTGGCCGTAGTGTGCTGCTGAAAGGCTGCCTTCAGCCCAGGCGTTTAGTTGAATGTCCGGGTCGGCCATGAACAGGTTGGCAAAGTCAATATTCAGGCTACCAAAGCCGAGAATGTCTTCTGCCATAACGGCCGAACCTTCAGATTCCCATGTTTCCCCCTGTTCATCGTACCAGTATTCCACCAGGTGTCGGAACTCATGTCCCAGTGTTTCCCGGTAACCCTCGCTGCCCAATGGCGCAGCCGTAGAGTCCAGGTTCATAATAATGCCTTCATGCTCGTTGGAGTGTGCCAGCACCACAGATGGAATTTGATTGACACCGAAGAAATACCCAATCAAGGAGCAGGTAAAGGCGCGTTCTTCAGTGACGTTGCACAGGCGCGTACCGGCTGGATGAAGAATGTAGATATGGGGGTCGCCGTCTACACCGGGGACGTTTTCTTCGCCAAACATGGCGCGGACGGGTTCATAGACAGATTCAAAGGCTGCCATTGCTGCCTGAACCTTTTCCGGATCGGGAGTGCGGGCAGTGTCGAACCAGAAGTAAGCATGTTCGCTCACACCCAGCAGCTTCATTTCGACTTCACTCCAGGTGTTTTTGTCGTTATTCAAAATCCAGAAAGTGTCCACTTCTCCTTCCCGGCGTGGGGTAGCTTCGGTAGCGACAATGGGGTCAACAGGTTCGGGGACAATTTGGTGGGTGTAGGCTTCCTGGAGATAGTCCACGTAGGGGTAGCGGATATTGGCCAGCGCTTCACCAGCGGCGAGTTCTGCGTCGGTGACTGGGTTTCGGCTCAATTTTTCTTCGGGCTCGATGGGAGCCGGCCATTCAAAGGTAATTGATTCGGGGGTGGCGGTTGGTTCTGGTAATGGGGTGTTGGTGGGTTCGGAAACGGCCGTTTCTGTGGGAGATGTTGTTGCCGTTGGTGCTACTGGTTCGGCCGTTGCTGTTGGTGGCACTGGCGTTGGCGTTGGCGGTGTGCTACATGCCACAACCAGCACCACAATCAACACAAACAATAAACTCAGATGCCATCTTCTCATCGTTAATGGGCTCCTTTTGGTGAAATATTGATACGGGATTATAGCAAAAACACCCCTCCTTGGGTTGCATGACATAGCCAATAAAAAAGGGTGGAAACTGGTGCGCGGCGTGACCAGTCTCCACCCTTCCCAAAACAAATTAGCCATTCATTCGTGCTCGCAAAAAGACAGGAACGCCGCCTTTGGGGCGCAATGTAATCAGGGGTTCAGGTTCTATTTGGTGGTTGGGGGGTAATTCCAGTCGGAATTGCTGAGTAATCATGGCCAAAATCAGCGTTGCCTCAGTAAGGGCAAACGTGTTACCTATGCAAATGCGCGGACCGCCGCCAAATGGCAAGTAAGCAAAACGATGCCGATTTTCTTTTCGTTCGGGTGAAAATCGTTCGGGGTTGAATTTTTCTGGCTCGCTCCAAAATTCGGGATGGCGATGTGTGATATACGGTGAAAGCGTAATAACAGCATTGGCCGGAATGTCGTACCCGCCGATAACGTCTGGTTCATTTCCCCACCGGGCAATGGCGTAGGCAGGTGGATACAGGCGCAAGGTCTCATCTATTACCATGCGCGTAAAAGTGAGTTGAGGTAAATCGTCTATGGTGGGAATACGGCCGTTTAGCACAGTATCGACTTCATGTTCCAACTGTGTGCGAACTTCCGGATGTTGGCCAAGCAGGCAAATCACCCACGACAGGGCAACGGCCGTTGTTTCATGCCCCGCCAAAACCAATGTATTAAGCTCATCTCGCAACTGCTGATCATCCATCCCCACCCCAGTCTCCTCATCCCTGGCTGCCAGCAACATGCTCAACAAGTCATTGGCCTCTCTTGTTCCTGGCGCAGGTGGATTCGCCTGACGAACCGCAATCATCTCATCCACAATACGGTGCAGCACCTGAACATTACGGTTCAGGCGGCGTGTGCTAGGCCAGAAAGGGATACGGAGCGTGTAAATCGAAAACGGTTTTAGACCAAGTTCGCTGCTAAGATGATTGGCTTTGGTAAAGGCCTCACCCAATTCATGTGCTGCGCCAGTAAAATCAACACTAAAAAGTGCCTTGCCCACAATTTCCAGCGTCAGGCGAGTCATTTCTGCGGCAACATCCAGTGGCTCATCTGCCGAAACGGCCGTTTGCCACCGTTGCAACATCTTCTCCGTCGCCGTTGTCATAATCGCCCCAAACTCAGCAATGCGCTGCTTGTGAAACGCCGGCTGCATCAGCCGCCTCTGCCGTCGCCAAAACTCCCCATCGCTGGTTACCAACCCATTCCCCAACAGTGGGCGTAACACCTGAAGCGACGGATGTGGCATTTTGGTATAGTTCTTATTGTTATCCAGCAAGATATGCTTGTTATACTCTGGGTGGAAAAACAAGTAGCCATAAAGGTTTGCAAAAAAGCGGTAGCGAATTGCATCCCCATACTCATGAAACATTTTAACCATTGTTCCCAGCGGATCACGCCGGAACGCCCGTGTTGTGCCATAAAGCCAATGTCCTTTTGGGCCGGGGGGGTGGTGCAGTTCAGTTTTTTGCGTACGATTTATCAGGGTTGTCATTGGTTAAATCTCCTGTTTGGGTTCAAGGGCAATCTAAATTGTGATATATTTCACAATTTGGATTGTAGCAGAAATATAACGGCCGTGTCAAGACCACAAAAGCTCATATAACCCGATACACCAGGCCACCATCTTCAAAAAAAACAGGCTCTCCTTGCCTTGCAGGGGGAGCCTGTTTCAGTTACCTGTTTATTAGCCAGGAAAACCGGGAAGTAAAGAAGTTAGTCTCCAAACTTAATGCCTTGAGCCAGAGGCAAATCGCGTGACCAATTGATAGTATTCGTTTGCCGCCGCATATAACCCTTCCAGGCATCCGAACCAGACTCGCGGCCACCGCCGGTATCTTTTTCGCCACCAAATGCGCCTCCGATTTCAGCGCCAGATGTACCAATGTTGACGTTGGCAATACCACAGTCAGAACCGCCAGCAGAGAGGAATGTTTCGGCCGTGCGCAGGCTGTCAGTGAAGATAGCACTGGATAACCCTTGCGGGACATCATTGTGCATTTCAATCGCTTCTTCCAGGGTTTCGTATTCCAGCAAGTAGAGGATGGGAGCAAAAGTTTCTTCTTTGACGATGTCTGTTTGGGCAGGCATTTTGACGATGGTAGGCTCAACAAACTGAGGCCCAATGTCGGGGCGTGCTTTGCCGCCGTAGAGGATTTCGCCACCCTCTGCCTGGGCTTGTTCCAGCGCACGCATCATCATGGTAACAGCATGCTCTGTGGCCAGCGGTCCCATTAATGTCCCTTCTTCCATTGGGTCACCAATGCGAACTTGCTTGTAGGCATTGATAAGGCGAGTGGTCAGTTCTGGGGCAATGTCTTTGTGCATGATGAGGCGGCGCGTGGTGGTGCAACGTTGTCCGGCTGTTCCGACTGCACCAAACAAAACCGCACGGGTAACGAGGTCGAGGTCGGCGTCGGGGGCAACGATGATGCCGTTATTACCACCTAGTTCGAGGATGGTGCGTCCCAGACGACGGGCAACAGCTTCGGCGACGGAACGGCCGGTTTTGATGGAGCCGGTGAAGGAGATGAGCGGGAGGCGTTTGTCGTTGACGAGAAGACGGCCGACATTTGGGCCGCCAATAACAAGGTTGAAGACGCCGCGTACGTTGTAGTCTGCCATGACACGGTTGGCGATGTGTTGCATAGCAACGGCCGTTAATGGGGTGAGTTCTGAAGGTTTCCATACAATGGTATCACCACAAACAGCGGCAATGGCGGCATTCCAGGACCAAACAGCAATGGGGAAGTTGAATGCTGTAATAACCCCAATGGGGCCAAGCGGATGCCATTGTTCATACATGCGGTGTTTCGGCCGTTCCGAATGCATCGTCAGGCCATAAAGTTGCCGCGAAAGCCCCACAGCAAAGTCACAAATATCAATCATTTCCTGCACTTCGCCCACGCCTTCCGCTTTGATTTTACCCATTTCCAGAGTAATCAATTCCCCTAATGGTTCTTTCAGCTCCCGGACTGCATCCCCCAGGTCACGAATAAGTTGGCCCCGTTTGGGGGCGGGCATATCTCGCCATGCAACAAATGCCGATTTTGCCCCACTAACAACCTGTTCATACCCTGTCTCGGTTGTTTGTATAACTGTGGCGATGGGTTCTCCGGTTGTGGGATTGTAAGAAACCAGTTTCTTGCCATTGGGGTCATCGATCCATTCATCGGGGCCAACACACGTGCCGGAGTTGACGGCCTGAATACCTAGTTTTTCCAGTAACGCTTTCATGCTTCGACTCCTTTCCATTCTTTTGTGGCTACTTTCCACAGGTTTGAGAATTTTGGGGATACCTTATCTTTTTGTGTATTTCCAGTATACCGGTTGGGGGATTTTGATGCCATACGAAACGGGTAAATTATATCTGGATGAGGTGACCTTTTGGTAAAAAAGGGGTCTATAAGTGGAGGAGTGTGATGAATAGCTCCTCTGTCTTATAATTACGAGTTGGCAATTTTACAAATTCTCGGTATAAATCTGACGGTATTTTGGTTACTCATGCAGGCAAGGGAGTGAGTACGTCTTTGTGTTGCGACGCATTTGGGCGTGCCGCTCCTTTGTTTTTATTTTGAGTAAGCGGTTTATTTTATGTTTAGTGTTTTGGCGAAGGCATGTCTCGCTCGCAAAACAGGAGGGGACGTGGCTATCGAACCAATGATACATTGTGTGCTGAAAAGGAGTTTAATATGAGCGCGCATGCAAATCAAAGTGAAGTGACATTGAGCCGGACTTTAGGTCTGCTCGACATTACCATGATTGGCGTTGGTGCCATGATTGGGGCAGGTATTTTTGTGCTTACCGGTATTGCTGCTGGTGAAGCGGGGCCAGCATTGGTGTTGGCTTTTGTGTTGAATGGTATAGTCACAACCTTTACGGCGCTATCGTATGCTGAATTGGGGTCTTGCTTCCCGGAGGCGGGGGGTGGTTATTTGTGGGTGAAAGAAGGTATGGGGGGCACGCAGGGCTTTTTGGCTGGCTGGATGAGCTGGTTTGCTCATGCGGTGGCGTGTTCTTTGTATGGATTGGGTTTCGGCCGTTTTGCCGTCGAGTTGATTGGTTTGGCCTATCCCGGTGTTCATGAATTCGCCCATCCACTTACCCTGGCGTTTATGGTATTGATTGTTGTGTTGTTTGCCTATATTAATTTCCGAGGGGCAAGCGAAACAGGGCTTGTGGGCAACGTTGTCACCATTACAAAGGTTATTATTTTGGGCGTTTTTATTGTGATTGGGTTCAAGGCAATGATGGATCGCCCTGAACTGAATGTGTTTACAGACAGCTTTTTGCCAAACGGGATGGCTGGTGTGTTTGTGGCGATGGGGTTGACGTTTATTGCATTTGAAGGGTATGAGATTATTGCCCAGAGTGGTGAAGAGGTTAAGAACCCCAAACGGAATATCCCGCGAGCCATTTTCATTTCCATTGTAATTGTCGTGTTGATTTACGCGTTGGTAGCGGTGGTGGCGATTGGTGCGGTTACGGTGCCGCCGGAAGCTGGTGATTTGCCTGTGTGGGAATATCTGGCTGAAGCAAAGGAAGTGGCGATTGTGCGGGCGGCTGAACAGTTTATGGGTCGTTGGGGCGGTATTTTGATTCTGATCAGTGGTCTGGCTTCAACGATGTCGGCACTGAATGCGACCATCTATTCTTCTTCGCGTGTTTCGTTTGCCATGGGGCGTGATCATAACTTGCCGGAAGTTTTTGGGCGCATTCATGAAAAGATGCACACGCCGCATTGGGCAGTGGCCTTGTCGGCTGTTTTGATTGTTGTTATGGGGCTTTCTTTGCCGATTGAGGAAGTGGCAAAGGCGGCGGACGTGATGTTCTTGTTCATGTTTGCCCAGGTGAATGTAACGGTGATGACATTACGACAACGGCGTCCAGATTTGGATCGTGGGTATAAAGTGCCGTTCTTTCCCTGGCCAGCGGTGATTGGTATTTTGACCAATATGGCTTTGGCTACGTTTCTCGCTTTTGAAACGGGGCGTGTAGGTATTGTGACGGTGGTCTGGATTGCTGGGGGTATGTTGCTGTATTGGGGTTATTTCCGTACCAAGGAGGAGATGGAACGGCCGAAAGAGGTGATTCTTGAAGAGGCGTTGGTGTCGGTTGATTATTCGGTGCTGGTGCCGGTGGCGGATGTGAATCATGCAGCTGAATTGGGACGCCTGGGTAGTGTGCTGGCTAAGGAGCATAATGGTGAGGTATTGGCGCTGCATGTGATTAAGGTGCCGCGTCAATTGAGTTTGGCAGACGGCCGTTTATTCCTCAAGGAAGGGCGTGAGCCATTGGAGAAGGTAATTGAGCAGGCCAAGCAGTTGAATGTGCCCGTACATACGATGATTCGTTTGGGGCGTAATGTGCCGGATGCGATATTGAAGACCGTGTCAGAGAATGCCAGTGACTTGATTTTGTTTGGCTGGCCGGGTACTTCAGGAACAAATGAGCGGTTGTTTGGTTCGGTGATTGACCGGATTGTATCGAATCCGCCAGCAGATATTGCGATTTTGCGGTCGCGGCCATATGAACAATTGCGTTGTATTTTGGTGCCAGTGGCGGGTGGGCCAAATGCACGGCTGGCAGTGAATACGGCCGTTTCGCTGGCGCGTAACACCCCTGAACCTACCAAAGTTGTCTTGTTGCATGTTTTGGTAGATGGGGTAGACCCAACAGCAGGGGAAGCTCGCGCGCGTCGGGCATTCCGCCGGGCAACGGAAGGTATTGATTATCCGTTTGAAGAACGGATTGTCACGGCTTCTAATCCGGTTGAAGGTATTTTGCGGGAATCTGAATCCTGCGACATGATTGTTATTGGTGCGACCAAAGAGCCTTTATTGCGTAACTTGCTTGTCGGTAATGTAGCGCAGCGAGTAGCAGAACAGGCAAAGTGCCCGGTAATGTTGGTGAAGCGGCGGAGTACAGTGTTGAAATCTGTGTTGCGTGAGACACTTACACCAGCTGTGGCGCGTTCACCCAAACTGGAGAAACTCGAAAACGGTAGTTAGTATTCTCTGTTGAACTAAAATTTGGAAGACCTGCGAATAGTATGTTCGCAGGTCTTTTTTTATTGCGTTGCAGGTATTTGCCCATTAATGCTTTTTACAAATCTGTTACAAATGTACAGTACCCCGCTAACAGTTTCTCCTGATAATAATGGCTGGTATTGGCTATCTGTGTGTGCACACGGCTTATAAATCGCTGGCGAATATTATCGTAGTAGGAGGAAACATGATACACGAACAAAGTTCTATCCATTCTCGACGTTGGCTCTGGATTGGTTTTGCATTATTGATTGGGGTGCTGTCTTTGGGGGTGGCATTTACGGCCGTTTCCCAAGTCAGTGCTCAATCTGGCCTGATTACAGGAACAGTTACCGATCCAGGTGGTGGGCTGCCCCCAACCGGCACGGTGGTTCATCTTGTGAACCCTGAAGGCAAAAGTTTTGGTGTTGCTACCGTTGACCCAGCCACTGGCAACTTTAGCTTGGGGCCGGTGGCAAACGGCAATTACATTTTACAGGCCAATCCACCGGATGCCTCTCCTTATACACCTTCCCAACCGGTATCAGTTTTGGTAACGGGTAATTCTGTCGCTGTGGGAACGGTTGCCCTGACAAATCCGGATGTAACAGGAATGGTGTATGCGCCAGATGGGACAACGCCAGTAACGGCCGTTGTAAACATTTACAAAGCTGGCTACAAAATTCAGTCCACCATGGCCACAAGCGGTGCCTATCAAATCGGCGGTCTTTTCACTGGTACCTTTTCCATCCAGGCATTTCCCGTAACCGATGACCCTTACTGGCAAACAGAACGCCAACCTATAACCATCACCCCAGGCATCACACAAGCCCTTAACCTCACCCTGAATAATGCCGATATATTCGGAACCGTAACAGACCCCAATGGCGTCCCGGTGCCTGGCGCAATCGCCCATGCGATTGGTATCAACCAGCATGTGCATCGACAAGATACCACCAGCGCATCCGGGTACTTTGCCATCGGCGATCTTGTTTCAGACACTTATTTACTTATCGTTGAACCACCCATGTATGCTTCTGGGCTGGCACGTTCCCAACCTGTTACATTTACTGTGCCCGCAACGAACCCCGATCTGGGCACAATTCAACTTCAGTCTGCACCCAAAACAGTGAGTGGCACGGTTACTACCAATACCGGCACACCAGTAAAGAATGCGTTGGTCATCGCCAATCGGCTGGATCATCCAGGTCATCAAGAGGCACTCACGGATGCCAGCGGAAATTACACACTCAACCTCACGGGAGGACTTTGGTCCTTAAAGGTACAACCAACGGATAGTTCAGATCCGGCTCATTGGTTATACGCCAACCCGCCGCAACTGGTACACTTTGACCAGGATTTACAGCCGGAGTCAAAGACAGTAGATTTTATGGTGTTAACGGCCGATTCTCATGTCACCGGCTTTGTCAAGATGCCAGATGGCACAACCCCGCCCTTTACAGTCACAGTAAGCTTGCGAAATAATGAAGGAAACGGCCGTAACATCCACATCAACCCCACAGACGGCAGCTTCGACATCCAGGTACCACACGGCAACTACATCCTCCACATCCAACCCGAAGACCCCGGTTACGCCGGCCCCGCACCCCAGGAAATCTACGCACCAGAAAACGACACCCTCGACTTAGGTACACTCAACCTCATCCCCCGTGACGCCAGCATCACCGGCATCGTACAAGACAGCCAGGGAAACGGCATAGGCGGCATCCGCGTAATTGGTTGGACCCGTGACCATATCGGCGCACAAACACGCACCAACCCTGACGGCACCTACGTTCTGGCCGTCACCGCTGGCGAATGGACCATCAAACCACAAATACCACCCGACATGCCCTTCATCTACACCGGCGATCCACTCACAGCCACCATAAACAGCAACGATGTCATCACCAACATGAACTTCACCCTCACCGACGCTAACAACACCATAATCGGCCAACTGGTTGACAGCAATGGCAACCCCGTTTCCGTCAGCGGTTGGGCAGCTGCCGGCAACAGCGACGGCCCAATCAATGGTGCACCCATCAACGGAGGCAATTTCACAATCTTTGTTCCTGATGGTACATGGCAAGTCGGCATTCATCTCGCTCCCGGTTCCGATTGGCTGGCCGGAGCACCTCAAACCACAACATTAAGCGGCGGACAATCAATCACACTCACCTTCCCCCTCATCCCCCAAAACGCAACCATCGCCGGTGCTTTGTGGGACCCACGCCAGGAAATAGTCCCCACAGGTGTAAAAGGTTTCGTAATGGCCGACAATCCATTCACCTGGGTCAGCGATGACATCAATCCAGCCAACGGAACATATCGACTTGGCGTAAGCGCAGGACTCTGGCGGCTTGGCTACGTCATCGACCCAGATTCTGATTATGTTGCTCTCGAGCACCATGCCGTAATACCCGTTGAAGCCAATCAACTGGCAGGCGTCCCGTTGCCCGTTGTACAACGAGACAGCGCGATAAGCGGAGTCGTCCTAAAACCAACAGGTCAACCATTCCCCGGCGCCGTTGTCATTGCCAAAGGTATTGGCGATCGCCTGGATCAGGTAATTCTGCGCACCCATACCAACAATAATGGTGAATTTACACTCCGCGTACCCTATGGCAATTACCATCTATACGTTGCTGGTGGTAAAACCACATGGCTCAATCCAGCAATCAAAACGGTGAATGTCCCACCCAACACCACACTGGCAGGGGTTACCTTACAGTTCCGCAATTCCGATGTAAAACTGCAAGGCACTACCAGCATTAGCGGAAACCCCTCTGTCAGCGGCACAGTTCACATCTGGGCATACAGCGATGATGGTGCCGCCACCAACACAACGGTAGCCTTGGGAGACACATACACCCTCAATCTGCTAAGTGATACCGTCTGGCACATTGGCGCCGTGTTAGAGACGGGGAACAGCTTCTACGCCACCCGCCAGATTGTGACAATGGGTAGCAGTAACCAGACACTTGATCTCGTTTTGGAAGGACCATTTGCCAAGCCTGGGCCGGTAGTTGTGACCTTTGACAGCTCTCAGCCACAACAGGTAGCATTGGCTGATGGGACACAAATATTTATTCCGGCTAATGCAATGCCGGTAAGTGGTACAGTTACGTTACACATTACACCAATTGCCACATTGCCCCATCAGCATCATGCCCGGCTCTACAAATATGGTTATGCCTTCATTGCCACAGATGAAACAGGCACACCCATTACCAGTAACTTCAATCAAAATGTGGTCATTCGTTTTACCTACAACGAAAACGAATTGGCTGACTTGGGCTTGTCAGAATCTCATCTGAAACCAGCTTACTTTAGTACAACCACACAAAGCTGGACAGTACCTGACAGTTATGTGGTTGACACAACCAACAACTACGTGACTATGCAGATTGACCACTTTACCGATTACAGCCTTGTAGGAGATAGTACAACACAGACTTTCTTGCCTGTGATTGTCCGCTAAACGTTTACAAGGCTAATATAAAAAAGGGCGTTCCCTGTAAGTTAGGGAGCGCCCTTTTGATTTTGGCCTGTTAGCTAAAATGTAGAAGATTAGCCTTCTTCTTCGCGTTCTTTTTGTGCCTGAGCAATGATGGAATCCTGGAGATGTGCAGGAACACGGCCGTATTTCAAGAACTTCATACTAAACACACCACGTCCCTGAGTCATCGAACGCAAATCGGCTGCATAAGTTTGCATTTCAGCCAGCGGTACTTCTGCCCGTACAATACTTTTTGTACCTTCCTGCTCCATACCTAGCACACGCGCCCGCCGTGAGTTCAGATCACCCATAATATCACCCATGTAATCAGCCGGCACAGTGACCTTAACTTCATAAATCGGCTCCAGCAACACCGGTCCCGCTCCTTGCATCGCCTTCTTAAAGCATTCACGGCCAGCAATCTGAAATGCAATTTCCTTGGAATCTACCGGATGTTCCTTACCGTCATAAACAATGGCACGTACGCCAACTACCGGATAACCGGCCAGCACCCCATGTTCCAATGCCTGACGGCAACCCTTCTCTGTGGCCACAACAAATGGCGCAGAAATCGCGCCACCAAAAATTTCGGAACCAAACTCGAATTCTGCATCATCATCCAGAGATTCCAGCCGCAAGAAAACGCGGGCATACTGCCCTGCACCACCAGTTTGCTTCTTGTGTGTGTATTCCGCTGTATTTGTTTTAGTAATCGTTTCCCGGTAAGGAATCTTGGGTACGCTGGTAGTCACATTGACACCAAATTTAGACTGTAGCTTCTTGACTGCAATATCCAAATGCGCCGTCCCCATACCAGAAAGGATAGTTTCCCGGGTGGCTGTTTCTGTGTACCAACGCAAGGTGGGGTCTTCTGCAATTAGCCGATTGAGCGAAGTGCTTAACTTGGCTACGTCTGATTGGGAAACAGGATGAATTGCCACAGAAGCAATTGGCTCTGGTTGGGGGATTGGAGGCAGTTTGATAATATGATTGCGATCGCAGAGGGTATCGTTAGTAGCTGCATCCCCCATCTTAACCGCCAGACCAATATCGCCACTATGCAGTCGGGCTACCGGTAATTGTTCTTTACCGCGAGGTAAGTGTAATGTGCCTACGCGGACTTCGGCATCCTGATTGGCGTCCCAAACTCGTGTGTCTGATTCCAGTACGCCACCATATACTCGGATGAAGCTGGTTTTACCAAAGCTGTCTTCGCGTGTTTTGAAGATGAATGCCGCGAGGGGCGAATCATCACTAACTTCATGGCTTACTGGCTCGCCATTGGCATCAACGCCTTCAAATGGACCAACTTCATTGGGGGCTGGCATGAGCCGCATCATTGCCTGAAGCACAGGCACAACAGCAATACCTGGCTCAGGTGCGCTATATAGTACGGGAATAACCAGCCCTTGCAGCATGGCTTTTTTGAGTCCACGTACCATTTCCTCATCACTTAGTTCTTCGCCTTCAAGGTATTTTTCGATGAGGGCATCTTCACCTTCGGCACATGCTTCAACAAGGGCCATGCGGGCTTCTTCAGCGGCATCTAGCATGTCATCGGGAATAGGGGCGCGTTCGTCTTTATCGCCCAGGCGAGCTTCCATGGAGAAGAGGTCAACAACCCCCTTGAAATCTGGACCTTCGCCAATTGGCAGTTGCAGGTTAACAAAATTGCCGTCCAGGTTTTCGTGGATGCTGTTCATGACACGTTCAACCCGTACGTTTTCCCGGTCCATTTTATTGATAACCAGGATGCGGGGCATGTTGCGCTCTTTGGCGGCTTGCCAGACGATTTCGGTGCCGACTTCGACGCCTGAAACAGCTTCTACAAATATCATTGCGCCATCGGCGACGCGCAAGGCGCTGTTTACTTCACCGATAAAGTCGGCGTAGCCAGGGGTGTCGAAAATATTGATTTTGACGTCTTTCCATTCTATGGGGGCAATAGAGGTGGAAATGGAGCTTTGACGGGCTATTTCTTCTTCTTCGAAGTCCATGGCCGCATTTCCAGCCTGGACACTACCCATGCGGGTAGTAACGCCTGTATTGAAGAGTACACGTTCGACAAAAGTGGTTTTGCCTGCGCCATTGTGGGAAACAAGTGCAACATTACGTATCTGACTGGTCTTATATTCTTTCATTCGTTAGCAACCTCATGGGATTTGGTATTGATTTTTTAATTGTTCTGGCGGAATGCTCAGTGAACTTTTGTTTGTTTTGCCACCGCTTATCTGGGGGATATACCGGGTGGCGAAAGGATTATACTTTTCTTTAAGGAGATGTCAAAACGGTGTTGATGGGGCAGGGGGGTGGTTAGCGGGATTGGATGTCTTGGGCAAGGGCTTTCATGTGGGCGAGGATGGCGCTGATGCCGTTGAGGCGTTGTGCGGAGAGTACGTGTTGGAGTCCCATTTGGTAGTAGAAGTCGTCGGGGATGGCGAGGAGTTCGGTAGGGGTGACGCCCTGGAGGCCTTGCTGGAGGATGGCGGCATAACCACGGACGGTTGGGGATTCGGGGGGGATGTCGAAGTGGAAGGTAAGACGGCCGTTTTTCTCTTCGGCATAGACAAAAACGGGGGTCATGCATTCGTGTACGTGGTCCATTTGGTCGCGTTTGTCGTAAAGCCACTCTGGTAGAGGGGGGAGGCTTTCGGCAAACTGGAGTAAGTATTCCAGCTTTTCCTGTCCTTCGCAGTAACTAAAATCTTCTACAATTTCTTGCAAGCGTGCTGGTAGTTGGGTCATAGCGTGTCCTTTTCTGATTATGTATTTTGGTATTTATTGATTGTATCGGATTTTTGGTGATTGGGAATAAACAGTCCCTTGCCCTGGTGAAAGAGCAAGGGACGGGTGAAAGTCGTTTGGATGGGGAGGGAGTCAGGAAACGGCCGTTTTTTCCTTTGCCTCTTCCACATTACTCTTTTCCACATGCGGTTCTTCAGCCTGTGTGCCTGCCCGAATGAGCACAACCGGTACCCGTGCCTGCCGCAGCACTTTATCTGCCACACTACCATATACCCAGCGACTCAACCCACTTCGTCCATGCGTACTCATTACAATTGTGTCTATATCCAGTCCATCGGCCACTTCTAGAATGACTTCGGCCACAGGTTCTCCTTCTGCCAGATGGGCATGTACTGTATATCCCTGTTGCCGCAATTCACCTTGCAATCCCTTTAGATAGGTACGTGCTTCATTTTCTGCCTGCTTTCGCATCTCCACGAGTAATTCTGCATAAACACCGCCGCTGACATCGGCCATTATTAATTGTGGTGGTTGTACGACCCGCAACAGCGTAATTTCCGCCTCAAAACGTGATGCCAACTCCAGGGCATAAGGAATGGCCATTTCAGCCAGATGTGAGCCATCCAGTGGAACCAGAATTTTCTTGAACATGGTACATCACCTCCATGTTGTTTTTGCTTTATCCCCAACAGTTTACAAGGTCATTGTAGGAATTTTGTTGGTGTTTTTGGAAGTGACGTTTGGCTGATTAGACTGTGATAAAAATCACAAACGCGCTGAGCTTATTCTGTTGCGGGTACAATCACGTAGCTGTGAGTAATTAGTACAGCCTTTGCCAGCATTGCCTGAGCGGGGCAATATTTGGTGGTAGAAAGCTCAATGGCGCGTTCTACAGCGGTGCGGTCAATTTGTTCGCCGTGAATAATGTATTTCACATGAATGGCTGTAAACACTTTTGGATGTTCTTCGGCTTTGTCGGCATGTACCTGTACGGAGAAGTCGGTGATGTTTTGTCGTTTCTTTTTTAGAATGGAAATAACGTCCATGGCGGTGCAGCCGGCAAGACTAATCAGCATAAGTTCTAGAGGTCGGAAGCCGTTATCTGTGCCGCCAACGGCCGTATCTGCATCTAATGTAACGGTGTGGCCAGAGTCGGCTTTTCCTGTGAAGTGTAAGTTATAATGCCAGGTAACTGATGCATCCATTGAATATTCTCCTGTCTTTTATTTGGTTAATCTGGTGATGGCACGCATCACAATAAAAGTGTTATCAAGTAAATGCCCCACTGGCAGCCACGTAACCACACTGTGGGCAGTACAAAATGAACAGACCGTTGTAAGTCAGTTTCCCTTGCTGGCACCTGGGGCAAATCTGGCCGGGTTTTGGGGAAGGGGAGGCACAAAACGGCCGTTCTCCCTGTTGCCACCAATACTTTTTTGCGGATTTACTACCTTTTTGCGTACCCATATCAGCTATCCTACCCCGCTTGTACCCAAAGATACCAGTGATATTCATCATGAGAGACTGTGTAGAGTATCATAATCCCGATTTGTGAGCTGGGTCAACTTTGGTATAATGCCGCGTTTTGGTAAGATTGCTATAAATAAAAATTCTCCCGTTGTGGCGGGAGCCATGTATATTAGTTGCGTATGAGTAACAAATCATCTTCGGAATTGGCAGCAGGTGGGGAAAACAGCCGTCGTTGTCCTCACTGTGATACAGTTGTGGCGGCAGATGCCATCCAATGCATCATGTGTGGGGCAGAATTACCCCCATTAAGACCTGAGTTGGCACAAACGGCCGAATTGCCACCTTTGCCAGAAACACCATCCGCAGCGACTTCTTCCGCCACGACAAAAATCTTTACATCAGTTATGCGAGAACGACAATCTTCAGCGACATTTTGGTTAACGGCCGTTTTCGGCGTCATTATTCTCATTTCAGGCATCCTCGTCTGGCAATATCGCGATCCAAACCTCAACCTGGCACTCGTTCCGACCGTTTCCCCCACCTCCCCACCAGCCACCTCTACCCATACCCCTACGCCAGGGCCTACCGAAACCAGCCCGCCAACAGCCACGCCCACCATTACCCTTACCCCACTTCCCACCGACACACCTCGTCCTCCCCGATTGCATACAGTTGCCAGTGGCGAAACCCTCATAGGTCTCTCTCTCCGTTACCGCATAACGGCCGAAAGCATTGCCGCCGCCAACGGATTTTCTGTGGACGCACCAATTCAGGCGGGCCAGAGCCTCGTTATTCCCTGGCCTACACCCACGCCGCCACTTGTTCCCGTCGGCATTGAAATCAACGGCGAAACCGTCATTGCCGATCCCACCGATTGCCAACTCTACGAAGTCCAGCCCGGTGACTCACTCTCTGGCATTGCTGCCCGATATGAGATAGATTTCCGCCTCTTTCTGATGGTTAATCGACTAAGCGAAGATTTTATTTTACAGCCGGGCGATGTGGTTTGCATTCCTCAAATTATTTATGGGGGAACATTACCACCTACTCCTGGTCCATCGCCCACACCTTCACCTACACCCTTGCCACCTGCTCCTGTGCCTCTCTTCCCACCCAATCATGCTGTTATTGATCCGCCGGACAGGGTGATTACATTGCAATGGGCAGCCGTGAAAAATCTGGCAGAAAATGAATGGTACATGGTAGAACTGGCAGATGAAGATGAAATAGACAGCTTGCCATATCGAGGCTTTACACGGGCTACCTCATTCCAGGTGCCGTCATCGTGGCGTCCGACAGAACCGGAACAACATCTTATGCGTTGGCGGGTGAGTATTGTCCAGGTAACTGGCTGGCGATCTGATGGGTTGCCCCTGTATAAATATGGTGGTCAGGCTAGTGAACCGTCATTCTTTGTCTGGTTAGGGGCTGTGCCCACGCCTACTCCTACTGCTACAGCGACGCCTGTGCCAACGATAACACCGGAATCATAAGTGGCGTTATTGCAAGAACGGATTCCACTGTTTTTCTTGCCCGATTGTGGTGGCTGGGCCGTGTCCAGATAGCACTTGTGTGGCATCTGGCAATTGGAGTAGTTTTTGCAGGCTGTTCATAAGTTGCTGGTAGTCGCTGCCAGGCAGGTCGAAACGGCCGATACTCCCCTGAAACAATACGTCTCCATCGAATAACACATTTTCTGCTGCCAGATAAAAGCAAACGTGGCCAGGGGCATGACCAGGCGTGTAAAGTACCTCAAGCGTCAGGGTGCCGATTTCTATTTTGTCACCTGCGGCTAACATGATGTCCGGTTTGGGTGGTGGAGGAACTTGTAAATTCCACAGGGCGGCTGCCTGAGGGGCATGTTCTAACATAGGGATTGCTTCTGGATGCACATAAATAGGGGCGTTGGTTGTTTCTTTTAGCTCGGCCAGTCCGCCTACATGGTCGAAATGGGTGTGTGTCAGCAGGATGTGGGTGATAGTGTACCCTCTTTCAGTGGCAAATGTGGCGATTTGACGGCCGTTCCATGAGGGATCAATCACGGCGGCCTGTTTTGTTTTTGTACATGCCAAAATGTAGCAATTTGTTTGTAAGGGACCAAGAGGTAATTGATGAATTTCGCTCATGCTTTTCTCCATTTTAGTTCCTGATGTCAACTGTTTGGTTGTTTCTTTACTATGCTAAGATGCAACGGAATGAATTAACAGTTATTTTACCCGTGATAGACGCTAGACTTAATTGCTTACAGACAGGCGTGCCGGGCCAAAAAGTGGTAGGTGGGCAGGGAGCTTAAGGCTAACACGCCAGATCAGGTATAAAACTTCGCCGAGTGAGGCAATGTTGAGGGCGATAGCGGCTGTGATGAGGCCAGGGGTGTGGAGAGCCAATCCGCCGAACAGGAAAACGGCCGTTATTGTCAAATTGATCGCCATCCCTACATTCACATCTCGTGTAGCATGATGATGAATGAGTAGCCCACGTAACCAGGATGTCAGCGTTGCCAGACCGGGATACAGAATGAAAAAAGCCAGACTACTCATAGCCAACGAGCCGACCGTTTCCGTCATATCCTGTACGATGAAGATGTAAAAGTTGGCTGTTGGAGAAAAGACAAAAAAAGTAATGGCTACGGTCAGTACAACCGTCAAGTTGAGACTGAAACGGCGCAACGGCAGAAAGGTATCTGGCTTTTGGCTGAGAGCAATAACAACTTCGGGCAGGGCAAAAGCTGCCGCACGGGCCATTAGCATCACCTGGAACAGCACTGGCCAGGCAGCCAGCGACTCGGTTGGATTATCCAGACGAGCCAGCGTGAAGGTGACGAGAGGCTGAGCCAACAAAGTAAGCAGAGTAGTAGCAGCCAGGGGCAAGTGGAACCAAAATAACTGGCGGTAGGTGAGCGGATCGCCAGGGGCAACAGGGCTGTCTGGACTGAGTTCGTGACGGAGCAACGGCCGAATTGCCCATGTAGCGTAGGCTGCTTCGGAAATGACTCCAGCCATGAGACTGGTTGCACCAATGATGACGCCTGGCCATTGGGTAAGCATTGCCAGAGAAACGGCCGTACCACCAGAGGCCAACAAGCGAACGGCCGTACCCCACGCTACTTTACGTGGCTGATTAAAATGAATGAGCACCCCTTGCAAAAAGCGACGCCAGGCAATTGCTGCACTCCACAACGTCATAATTTGCAGGCCGGGGCGTACCCACCTGGCTACTGCTGGCGGCGCTTCCAGCAAACGAACCACTACCAGATCAAACAGAGGGGTAAAAGCGATGGCCACAGTAACGGCCGTTAATCCCAACATCCAATGCACTGTAAATCGGCGCACCAGCAAAAACGACGCCCGATCCCGCACCAACGCTGTGGAAGTTGCCAGCATATTAATAATCGGACTCTCAATCGTCACTGACAGGCTCACCACAATCCCCTGAGCGGCCAACATAATCACCTCATTGGGGAGACGATTAATCGTGGCACTCACAATCGGCCCTTCCGCCGTCATAAGCAACCAACTGGCAAACAATGGCAACCAAAACCAAAACACATCCCGTTGCTTCATTCTGCTACTCCCACAACATCCTTGAATTCGAACCGGCTTTTACACCAGAGCAGGAGTATAGCATGGGTTACCAACGATTAGCTACCAGAAAACACAACCAACCAGGAGCATTTTAGCAATTTTTCAATACGATGAAGACGAGTAAACAGCTAAACAATTACGGGAGTGACTAATTCAAAAGGCATGATATAAAAGAGCTATGAATCAATG
>RFGV01000670.1 GCA_003696605.1 Chloroflexota bacterium
AGGACGCGCCGGAAAAATTTCCGCCTGCCTTCGGCAATGAAGTACAGTACGCGGCGCGGTCGCTCCACCGGCCAGCGATTCATCCAGTCCAACCCCGCGGCCAGCGATACCGCCAGGTCAATAGCCAGGTATGTTTTGCCGCTCGCCGCGTCGCCAAAAATCATCCCCGCGTCCCGTTCTGCAATTGCGCCGTACACCAACCACTCGGTATCTGGCAATTGTAAGCCGGTTGACAGGCTGTAATGCGGAAACAGGTCAGCCGCCGCGCCCGGCGCATTTTCAGCCACCACACGTATCAATTCAGGTTCAACACTGATGACACGCATCGCCGCGGGCAGGCCCCGGGCCTCGAAGGCCCGCGCCGCTTCGGTCATAATCTCGGCCCACGGGCCGCAATCCTCCGGCTTCACACCGTTGCCAGGCTCGTCACGTTGCCAGGCCCGGATGATTGACCGGGCCGCTTCCAGGCCGCTTTTTTTCTTACTCATTCCTCACCTCCCGGCCACGGGTCGGTCTGTATTCGCGCTTCGGCCTGGGCCAACAAGACGGGCAGGGGTTGCCTTTTTGCCGGGGATCCGACGGCGTTTCTCTTTTTCATCCGCTACCCCTCCGGCTCATTTTCCTCGCTGCTCTTTTTCAGTGCTGTGTCAATAGCGTTACGCAGCCAGTCAGACAGCCCGACCCCGTTTTTCCTGGCTTCCTCAATCATTCGCTTATACTGCGAGTAACGCACTCTCACTCCCACCGCCACGGTCAACGGTTTGCCAGAAACGGTCACAATTTCTTCGTCCATAATTTTTTCATCCATGCTTCTTTCCCCCTGTGCTTTTTGTTTAAAAAACAAACCCGGTCACCTTAGCCGTGACCGGGGGATCGCGCTGTTGTACTCAGTATCAACAATTTGACACCGGGTACAAAAAGTGGTATCATTATAGGTGTACCAATAATGAAAAAGCCAATACCACACCGCCCCGCCAAAATGTGGGCGGGTGGTAGTGGCCGCGACCTCCCGGTCGCAGGTTTTGCCGCGCTCTGCGATGTCTTGGCCGGACAGAGAGCGCGGCATTGCTTTTATTCATTTGTTTGTTTTCATCTATTCTAGCACAAAAAAATCGAAACCGCAAGTGACTCGCAGTGTTAAGAATCTTTGTTCTATCACCCCTCTCTTTATCTATCTTTATCTAATTTATCGCTTTTTTCCTCAGATGACAAATCGATTCTGCCCTCTCAAACCTTAAAATTTCCCAAACTCTCTATTCCATCACCCCCAGCTTCTTCGCCAACGACGGCAGCAAGGGCCGCTCACTCACTACCTGCCCCTTCACTACCTTCCACCACACCGGATCAACCAGCAACCGCTCTACCGACCTCAGCCGCTCCCAATCTATCACCGCCCACAAAATACCTTCATCCACCGCTTCACCTATCACCCTTGCCAGATTTCGCGCCCGTATCGCTCCCGTCGTCACCACCAGCACCACCGGAAACGCCCGGCCTTCCCCTTTTCGCGTTTCCCGCCGCCGCCACATCGCTGCCGCTTCGTTGTACAACGCTACTTTCTCTGCAAATTGAGACCCTGTCATATTCCCCATATCTGCTTCAACAAACGCTGACAGCAGCACCGGGCCACCCTCGCCTTCACCAACCCTCACCTCCAACCGCATATCCGACCTCAGTAAGGCCACCCGCTCAGCCACTACCTTCCCGTCATTTCGCTTGACCCGCCGTACTTCCGGCTCTCCCCTCTCATCCAGCCGCCAGAACGGAACTTCACTCTCCAGCCGCAGATTCATCACCGACCCTATCTGTTCATCCAGCCGGCGCAGTTCTTCCTGTAAAGCTACCACCAGCTCCGTGCTCATCAGGTCGTGCCCTACCCGGTGCGGGGATAATACCTGCCAGCTCCCCGCTACCCGCCGGCCCACTATCTCCTGCAGCCAGAACTTCCCCCCGCGACCTAAGTAGTAGACCAGCGTGTAAGGCGATACCCCCAACAGCTCCGCATCCTCCGGCGGAAAATAGGCCCGCTCTACCATCCGCATCCGGTACAGCTTCGTCAGCCGGTTCTTCCCCGTGGCAACACCCGAAAAGAATGCCCGGCCTATCTGCTCCGCCGTGGCACACCGCACCGCCACCAGCCATTCCAGTATCGCTTCATCCCGTTTCGTCATCCGGCCTTCATCAATGATACGTGCCAGATAACGCTGGTCTATCTTGTCCATCCACCGCCTGGCCCGCTTCCCCGCTCTGGTCGCACTTATCCGCTGCTTCCCGCCGCTCTCTACCCGGCTGTCTATCGTCGCTACCATCGCTCAGCTCCTTTCTCTGTCTCTGCTTCGGTTACAGCTCCGCTACCACCCCAGGGGGAGAGGGGTACTGGGGGTTGTTTGCCTCTGCCGTCGCAACGGTTTGTACCACGCCGACTATGACCGGTACAACAACGCCCCCCTTCCCCTTCTCCTCGCGCTTTTTTAAGGTGATGCCTCAACGAATTATACCATAATTTTTATCGTGCTGTTTTTTCCAACTTTTCCCGCCGCTCAAACCACCTGCACCGCTTCCCTGCGCCTGCCGCTGTCACCGCCTGACGATACCCCGCTCCCTTGCCGTTTCTCCCGGCGTATGTTCCGCCGTTGAGAACACTCCCTGCTGCCCCCGTCTGCCGGGATCACCCGGCCAAATATTCCACCGGCAAGACTTTACTTGCTCCGTCCCGTTTTTTTTCTCTGCACGTTCCATCACCGCCACCTGCACTTACAGCAATCCCTGCGGCATTTTTGAAGGTTTTGGCGGAGACCACCTTTGAACCGCCCGGGCCCCGCTTGAGGCCGGAGACCCTGTAGCCGCCACGTCAGCCTCCAAACCTGCCTGCCCCTGGACCTTTGGTGATAAACCGGCAAAAAACGGTTTAGTTCGTCATACACCGTTACCAGGCCAACACCACCGGTAAAACAGCACACTAACCCCTCCCCCCTCCACAACCGGTTGGCTTTTCAACCAACATCACCCTACCGCTGTTTATTTCAATACCAACAATCCCGCTCATTGTTCTTCTGCCTTACAACATCTTGTTGTCCGTCCCCCTGACAAATACCTCCATCCTTTGCCTCAACTGTTGAACATCACATATACACCGGTTTTTGGCAAGGTTTTTGGCAAGGTTTTTGGCAAGGTTTTTGGCACACTTCTCGCCCTGGTGTTTACCGGGTATTTACCGGTGGTGTTTACCAGGTAAATACCACCGGCCACCTTTTCAGTTTGACAACCTGCTCTCACCGTATCTGCTCTACCATATCCTGGAGCAAACGGGTTGTCACCTCCCCGGCCAGGCAGTAGATTGCCACCGCTACTACCAGCCCCAGCAGAACCAGTCCCCAACCGATTGCCCCACCCCAGGCCGGTGAAGGGTCACTAAGCGGATGACGGTGCAGTTCCCGGTGCTTTTTATCCGAATACCAGACGACATCATCATTCCGCCGGACTGCCTGCCGCTCAAATACACCCCCTAAAACGGCCAAAGCCAGAAATATCACTGCCGCCAGAAAAACCGTCCTCATCCCTGCATCGGCCCACAGTTCAGTCACTACCTATACCTCCTCCACCAGCACCGACTCAACCCGTACCTCCCCCCGCCCTTTGGCTGCCAGAACTATAACCCCAAACTTCTGCCGGATTTCAACCCGCAGCATATCCTGAACGCCCGGCAGGCGCAGAAGTTTGGCAACATCCGCCGGCCGGTCGGTCTTTATGGATACATTCAACTGCACCCTGATTTCCTTCACCTGTTCAACCTCCGGTTGTGTGCTGTAATAAATACGCTTCAAACCGGAATTTTGTCCCCCCTCAAATTAAACCAGGCTGAACAAGCTCATCTGGTATCTTACTCCCTCCCCGTTTTTCTGCACCGCCCGCCGCAACCGTTTCAGCCGGCGACTGTACTCCGACCGGGACATATTCAGCGATGATGCAACCGCACTGTGATTCACTCTACCCGAAGCCTCGAAAGTCGGTGCATCCAGCAGTGCCTGCACCAGCACTGGGTCCAGACTGCGCAAAACATCCACCAGATGGGAGACACTACCAACATCCACAGCCGCTACTGCCGTCGAGTTCTCGTATTCCACACTGGCCGGGTCGTACAGTTCACACCGCGCCGCCTGCCTCTGCTCCTTTCGCAGAAGGTCAACAAAGTGATTCTTCAACATCACAAAAAAATACCCCTCCCCGGCTGACGCCAGGTCAGGGCGACCGGACAGCTTGTCAAACAACACCACCCGGATTTCCTGTGCAACATCCTCTACCGGTTCGCTCCTCCAGCGGGCAAAGTAACGCGCCCAGACCCGGATTAGTCCCCTTGTTTCAAGACTGTTCAGTACACGCTCGATTTCCCGCATCACTTGGCCTCACCCAGACAGCTTATTTCATCGCCTCCACCAGTCCCGGCAGTGCCGGCATTGCCCGTTCTACCTCCTGTACCAGGCCGGGGCGTAACCGGGCCAGGTCTGACGGGTCCAGCCGCGCCGGGTCAATATCCAGACGCGCCCCCACCCCGTGCAGGAAAGCAGCCAGCAAAAGGATGACTATAACATTAAACAAAGTGATGATTGTGTTCTCCATTGCTTGCCAACTCGCTTTACACTCTGAATGACTTAATAAACAATCTAAATATATTTTTAACTTATCATAATTGTACTACAGTATACTTAATATGTCAAACAATAAAGTATCTTAAGGCATTACCTGGTTATCTCTAATATTGACTAAAATTTACTATCGTATTATCCTAAAAAATAAAGCTATCACCGTATGTTCTGACGTTTAGAACAAAGCGAGGAATTCTATTCTATGCCTGTCCTGGTAAACCTGAAGCCCTATCTGGCTCACCTTGAATTGGAGGAAAGAGCCAAACCGGAGGAACAGCGCCGGCCCATCCCAACTCTGGCAGAATTGGCTGAAGTAGTAAAACTGCACCGTCTATCTTTCTACCGCATCGCCAACAACCAGATTTCCAAACTGGACCTGGACGTTCTGGCCGGCATCATCGCCGAACTGCGCCGGCGCGGGTTCGATACGGATGTTGGTGATGTGCTGGTGTACCGGGAGTAGCAGGGGGGAAAAACAAACGGCACGGCTCGTTTTCAGCCGTGCCGTAACGGGGTTATTGCCACGGGCCGCCGGGCGGCCAATGTTTATCAAAGACCGGTTCTCCGGCACTTGCCGCCAACGGGGGAACAAGAAA
>RFGV01000056.1 GCA_003696605.1 Chloroflexota bacterium
GCTTTCTTTGCTCTCTGTAGCTATCCCCAAACATATCCGGCTTTCTGTTTCACTCACACTTGAGTCTCTGGTTATCAGAGCCGATAAAACTCAGCTCCAGCAGATTCTCATGAATCTGGTACTTAACGCAGCCGAAGCAATGGTGGACAGTTCAACAGGAATGATTACAATAAGGACATCGGCCGTTTCCCTAACAGCCGAATCTGTTACTGATTGGCAACAACTAACAAATGAACCATTGATGCCCGGTCCGTATGCTCAACTTACCATCGCCGATACAGGACCTGGCATCAGCCCAGAACAAATAACCCGCATCTTCGATCCATTTTTTACGACCAAAATGACCGGACGCGGGTTAGGATTGGCCACTGTGCTGGGCATTGTTCGCGGCCACAAAGGTGGGCTGCGTGTACAAAGCACATTAGGAAGAGGCACTGTTTTCGAATTGGTGTTTCCCGTTGTCCCCGAAACAATAACAACGGCCGAATCACCAGCCACAAATTCATTGACTACTATGAGCCATCAACAGACACCACAGCCTTGCATACTGGTCATTGACGACGAAGAACCCGTTCTCGAAGCCATCAGTGACATCCTGGAAATGGAAAACATCCAGACCATCAGCGCCCGCGATGGAGATTCAGGCATTCAGCTCTTTCGGGAAAGGCGGGAAGAAATATCCCTTATTATCCTGGACCTTTCATTGCCGGGAATGAATGGAGAAGAAATCTTCGAGCATATCCGGCAGATTGATCCAAATATTCGCATTATTCTTTCTTCCGGATATAGTGAAACAGAAGTATCTCGACGTATTCACCGAGATAAAAACACAGGTTTCTTACCTAAACCATTCCGGGCAGATCGTCTTGTGGCTTACGTGCGTGAATTCTTGTCCTGATAAATGGCCACTTACTCCTCAAGCCCGGAAAGATGTTCGCCTACACTACCCGCTTCGGCCGTTATTTCCTGTTGGTAACGGTTTATCAATTCCCGACGTAATACTTTGCCAATAAAACTGCGCGGAAAATCCCTGACAAATATCACCAGGCGAGGCACCTCCCCCGGCGGCAGCCGACGCTGGCAAAAAGCAATAATGGTGCGAGCAGAAAGCTGTGCTCCCTCTTTCAGGCATACGAAGGCCACAGGCTTATTAGCGACCGCTACGACAACGACTTCGCGAACTTCCGGGATTTCATAGATAACTTCTTCTACATCACGCGGGAAGGCCGGTTCGGCATTTTCAATTCGCCACATATCCTGCCGCCGACTAATAATCTGGAAATAGCCGTCTTCGTCCATGCGGGCAATGTCGTTGGTGTGTAGCCAGCCGTTTTCATCTATCGCAGCAGCAGTCGCTACGGGGTCGTTCAGATAGCCTTGCATGACCTGGGGACCCCGTATGACTAATTCGCCAATCTGACCGGGGGGCAGTGGACGGCCGTTATTCAGGTCAACAATACGTGCTTCTGTGCTAGGCAATGGCAAGCCAATATAACCAGCCTTGTTACGGCCGTAAATCGGATTGGCATGTGTTACCGGGCTTGCCTCACTCAACCCATACCCTTCTACCAGCTTCCCCTTCGTTAACTTTTCAAATGCTTCCTTCACTTCCACCGGCAAAGGTGCTGCCCCACTAATACATGCCCGAATCGAGTGAATGTTATAGCGACGTACGCCCGGAAAATCGTTAATGGCCACATACATAGAGGGGACACCTGGAAATAGCGTGGGGCGATATTTGCGAATGTAGTGCAACACCTCGCGCACCTCAAAACGGGGCAACAGAACCATACTGGCTCCCAAACTTACGGCCACGTTCATGCCCGTCGTCATGCCATAGACATGGCTAAAGGGCACAACGCATAATACCACCTCCTGTCCATCACGGGCATCGGTTAGCCAGCTCCTGGTTTGCATGGTGTTGGCTACCAGGTTGTAGTGACTTAGCATAATTCCTTTGGGGTGACCAGTTGTGCCACTGGTAAATTGAATAACGGCCGTATCTTCTGGCGACACGGCTACCTTTGGCGGTACTGGTGAAAAGCGATGCAACCATGTTCGCCAGTAAAAATCTCCCTCACCCAACGGCCGTTTCAACCGATCCCCACTCTTTTTTTCCTGTCGCCAGGTAAACCACAACCACTTATACCAGGGGAGATAATCCTTTACATTGGCATATATCACATGCCGCACACCACTTTGAGCCTTGACGGCAACGGCCGTATCAGCAAACCGCGTCAACGTTACCAACACTTCCGCTTCGGCAAAACGCGCCTCTCGCACCACCTCTTCCGCCGTTGCCAGCGGGTTCCCCATAACCACCACAGCCCCCAAACGCAATGCCCCATAATAAGCAATAGGCAAATGAGGCACATTAGGCAACAGCAACATCACCCGCGTTCCCTTCGTCACCCCCAGCGATTGCAGCGCATTGGCAAAACGACCAGCCTGCGCGCTCATATTACGATAGCTCAATTGCCGCCCCATAAACAGAATGGCTGGCCGACGTGGAAACCGACGCCAGGCACGGTCTAGTAAACGAGTGAGGGGCAAACGTGGCACATCAATTGTGGGTGGCACATCCGATTCATAATGGGCCAGCCAGGGACGCTCGGCCAACAGACTACCTCGCCCATCACTTTTGCCGGCTTCCCGCCAGGGGGCATAACGAGAAACGGCCGTTTCCGCCTCAATAAATCGCTCAATCGCCCGATTCACCGCATCCCGCCGCTCCAACATCACCATATGGGCCGATACACCCACATGAATCACTTCCGAATTCGGTGGTACAAGCTCCCCTACCCGGGAAAACGCAGCTTGTGGAAACACCCGATCCCGATTCCCCATAATCACCATTACCGGCATCTGCAAACGAGGAAACAATTCCCATCCTTGCCAATGACGCAAATTGTGCAAATACAAATTACGCATAGCGGGCAAAGAAGCATCCAAAACACGATTGGCGACAGGCTGAAGCAAATGCAAGACAGGATCAGGCAAATTAAAAATAAGACGATACGGCCGTGCCAGCCTGTATTCACCCGCTGATGCAATCAAAATCAGGCGACGCACACGCTCAGGGTAGCGAATGGCAAACTCAGTAACAAGCGCTCCCCCAAACGAATGACCAACAAGCACAAACGGTTCTGTGATTTGCAGGTAATCCAAAACGGCCGTCATATCTGCCAACAGCCGCTCCATTTCATACCCATGTTCCACCCAAGAAGAACGGCCGTGTCCACGCAAATCAATAGCAATCACCCGGTTACGTTGCGCAAACGCCTGAATCTGATACCGCCATTGCCGCGCCCGCCCCCCAAACCCATGAATAAATACCAGCGTTTGCGACGGCCGTTCCGGAGACACATGAATAAAACTAATATGTACCGGCCTCTCCCCCCCTTCCACAACAATTTCTTCCCGGTACAACTCCAAATCCAACTGCATCATTCACCTCACCACCCACCCCGTCATCTTTAGCCCGACGATTTCGACCAGTTCGTTTTCACCCCCAAATTACTATACGCAATTTCTGTGGCCGGATGCAAACTCACCACCCACTCAGCCAAATGTCGAATTGCTACCTGAATACCACGTGTCGGGCGTGGGAAACCAACCTCCCCCAACCCAATTCGAATATCTCCCATATCCTCCCGCGGCTCAATTACCAATCCCACACGCTGATTCATCGGCTCTTCTTTCACATACGCTTCAACCAACAACTTTGCCGCCGTGCGCGACTCGAATATCTCCATCAAATGCACATGGGTATCACCCTCAGAAACCGTAACAGGCTGAAACCGTTCGGCAATCTCAGACAACGTCAGGGGTGTTCGCAAAATAACATGAGGCATAGGAAACTCCTCCGGTACAGGAAACAAATCAGACACAGGCTTATCATTCCGTTGCCATTTGTAATAATGGCAAATCCGACCCTCAGCCAACGCCTTTAATTCATATTTGGTGCGGGTTCTTTCGGGATCGTCTGTGAGAAAAGGGGTATCCGTTCGGCTGTAAAACCAGGGAGTTTGCTGCAAAACGGCCGTAATCCACGCCGCATACTCCGCATGATCCGTCGCAATCTCCAACAACCCACCTGGAACAATCCGCGAACCCAGCAAATCCAAAAACCGCTTTTGGATCAACCGCCGATGATGATGCCGCTCCTTTGGCCACGGATCCGGAAAATTCAAATACACTGCCTGCACACTCTGCGGTGCACACAACGCCCACAACACATACCACGCATTTCCCTGCACTACCCGCACATTCGTCAGGCCAGCCGTTCGCGCCTTCTTCGCCGCCTTACGCAACGAAGGCGCCGAAATTTCCACCCCCAGCCAATTCATATTCAAATGCCGCTTGGCCATTTCCAACAAAAACTGACCATTCCCAAAGCCTATTTCGATACACAACGGCGCTTCACGGCCAAACCATTCATGCCAGGAAACCGGCCAGGGCAATCGAGCACTATACAAAATCTCCTCATTCATGCCCAAATTATAGTAGAGAACGCCATATACAACCATTCCGCCACAATACAGTTAAGAGAACACCTGCTACTCCCTTGCTACTATTTGCCTCTTTCCCCTCTTTCCGCCACAATTACACGGCTATTCATTAGGTAATCTTCTAATATCATCACGTGAGGTAAAGTCAGGTGAACAGGCAAACTGTACGCATCATTGGTGTACCGATGGATTTGGGACAAAGTCGGCGGGGCGTAGATATGGGCCCCAGTGCAGTCCGATATGCCGGACTGCAAGCACGGCTAACTCGCCTGGGTCATACTGTCTATGATGAGGGCAACGTACCCGTGCCTAACCCGGAAGAAGAAATTGCCGAAGGCCAGGCTCGACGTATTAGCCAGGTTGCCAAAGCGTGTGAAAACATTTATCAACTGGCCAGTCAATGCGTCAATCGAGGGGATTTCACTATTTTTTTGGGAGGAGACCATAGTATCAGTATTGGTTCTGTGGCCGCAGCCACCCAAAATGCACCTGTGGGGGTCATTTGGGTAGATGCACATGGTGATTTTAATACACCGGAAACGTCGCCAAGCGGCAATATTCACGGGATGCCGGTAGCTGCACTCATTGGCGAGGGTGATGAATCGTTGGTCAATGTGGGATATCCAGGCCCCAAATTGCAACCGGCACAAATTGTCCAAATCGGGATTCGGGATCTGGACCCAGAAGAACGGGAGCGGCTGGCACAAAGTGGTATTAGTGTGTTTACAATGCGCCATGTAGATGAATTGGGAATGGCGGCGGTGGTGCGGCAGGCGCTGGATCGGTTACGGCATTTCGGCCGTATTCATGTGAGTCTGGATATGGATAGCCTGGATCCAAAGGAAGCTGCCGGTGTTGGCACACCTGTGCCCGGTGGCCTTTCATACAGAGAAGCTCATCTATTGATGGAAATTTTGGGTGATAGTGGGCTGGTTCAGTCGTTGGATATTGTGGAGATTAATCCTATTTTGGACAACATGAATAAAACGGCCGAACTTGCTGTGGAATTGGCGGCTTCTCTGCTCGGCCAACGTATTCTCTAATGAGAGATTTCATAAGTAGGGCACAGAAAACAGCTCTTTTCTTCATCCTTTTTGCAGCTTGTTTTCGGGAGAGGTATTGATGGCAACGATTATGCGTGGCCTGGAAGCTGAAGCTTACGATCGGCAATATGATGATCGGGAATTATTACGCCGCATTCTGGCTTATTTCCGTCCCTATCGTCGCAAAGTGGTGATTATTTCTGTGGCTGTTGCCTTGATGTCGGCGGCCAATGCCGCCTTGCCGATTGTTGTAGCCAATGGGGTGGATATGATTGCACGCACGCATAACAATCGCCTGCTCCCTTTGCTGATTGGCATTATTTTTTTGACCGGAGTTGGGGTTTGGGGGCTGAATTGGATTCGCCGTCAGCTTACAACAGAAGTCATTGCAGATGTGATTTTGGCTATGCGTCAGGATGCTTTTGCTGCGGCTGTGCAGCAGGATTTATCTTTCTACGACCGATTTAGTTCTGGGCGGGTAGTTAGCCGTATTACCAGCGATACACAAGAATTTGGTGAAGTGATTGTTCTCAGTACAGATGTAATCAATCAGTTGACTGTGGCTCTGATTCTGATTGTGGTGCTTTTTACAATTGAGTGGCGGCTGACGCTGTTGGTACTGGCGATGGCGCCGTTTGTGGCGATTGCTGCGCTTTCGTTTCGGCGGTTGGCGCGACGTGTTACCCGACAAAGTTCGCGGGCAATTGCGGAAGTGAACAAGGCGATTCAAGAGGCGGTAACTGGTATTCGGGTGGCGAAGAATTTTCGGCAGGAACAGGCGATTTATGATCAGTTTCGGGGAGTAAATTGGCAAGCGTATGAAATTAACGTGCGGCGAAGTTTTGTTTTAGCAAATATTTTTCCCACGCTGAATGTGTTGTCTGGGATTGGCACGGCCGTTTTGGTGTACTTTGGCGGTAGAACGGCCGTTTTTGGCGTCATTTCCGTTGCTGCCTGGTATCTTTTTGTGGCCACAGTCGATCGCTTTTGGTTCCCTGTTACCAATGTCTCCGCTTTCTGGAGCCAATTCCAGGCTGGCCTTTCTGCTGTCGAACGCGTATTTGCTCTTATTGATGCTGAACCGGCCGTCATTCAAACCGATAACAAACCTGTTCCTCCCTTACGGGGAGAAATCATTTTTAATTCAGTTTCCTTCCGTTATTCAGAACAAGAACAGGTATTGCGTGACTTCTCTCTGCACATCTCTCCTGGAGAAAGCATTGCGCTGGTTGGACACACCGGCGCTGGCAAATCAAGCATTATCAAGCTCATTGCCCGCTTTTACGAATTCCAGGCTGGGGAAATTTTGGTAGATGGGCTGGACATTCGCTCGCTTGATCTGAAAACATATCGGAAACAATTGGGTATTGTTTCTCAAGTGCCATTTCTGTTTGCCGGTACAGTCGCTGACAACATCCGATACGGCCGTCCTGAAGCCACCGATGCCGAGATTGAAGCAATGGCTCGTCGCATTGGCAATGGGGAATGGCTGGAAACGCTCCCAGATGGATTAAATAGTGAAGTGGGTGAAAGAGGCAGTCGTCTTTCGATGGGGCAACGCCAGCTAGTTGCACTCACCCGCGTACTTGTCCAACAACCACATATTTTTATTCTGGACGAAGCCACAGCCAGCGTCGATCCCTTCACCGAATCCCAAATTCAACACGCCCTGAACCTGATTATGGCCAACCGCACCAGCATTATCATCGCTCACCGGTTATCTACTGTGCGTTCAGCAGATCGTATCATCGTCTTGCAAAAAGGGCGTATTATCGAATCCGGAAACCATGATGAGCTCCTGGCACAAGGGGGACATTATGCTGAGCTATATGATACTTATTTTCGCCACCAATCACCCCGCTATCAGCCACAGTCAGGAGAGTATGGGTTTGTACGCAAACCAACAGAAGCACGGGAATAGACTAGCTACAAGTTTCGCCGTGTTCTGGCCTTGCTTTGTTGCTTATGGCTGATTAACCACCAGGAATTCAGCTGCAACCCAGCCTTCCTGACCAGATGGGGCGCGGACTTGTTGCCACTCGAATTCATCGGCCGTTTCTCGCCCTGGCAGCAATGTTACAACTGTGCCATCAAGCAACCATTCTAATTGTTGTGCAGAAGTACCAGGTGCAGAGCGTAACCAGACACCGACGCCGCTACTTACTGTGGCTGTAGGTGGGGCGGGTGGTGGTGTATCGGTGGGGACAATGGTAGGTGTTGGGGGAAGGGTGGTGGCCGTAGGCAGTTGCGGTGTATTGGTTGGCAGTATGAAAGGTGTATTAGTGGGGGAAATGACGACGGTGGTAATGAGAGGAACGGCCGTTTCCGTTGCGACCTCCGTTGGTTCACCCCCTTCTACACCCGTAATCTGCGCAGGTGCGGAAACCAGCGAAACAATGGCAAACAAAATCAGACCCACAAAAAAAGCCGCTCCCCCACGCGCCAGATCGGTGTACATAGCCAGCCGTGCTTCCTGACGCCCCACATCATAAGGCGCTCGTGCCGATTGTGCCCGATCTCGTATTGCCCGAAAAACGAAAAACACACCTGCTACCAGGCTGATTCCCGCCAAAACTCGCGCTGCAATACCCAAGATAACAGCCACCAACACCTCCTTTTGTTAATCACATACAATGATGCAACTTGCTTATTTTACTGGTTACTTTAGCAATTCTTTACTCGGATGCAAGTATTTGCTTGGCTTCTTGCCATAATGCTTCCAATTCATCGAGGGACATTTGTTTTAGATTTACTTTCCGTTCAGCCGCTAACCGCTCTACCTGCATAAACCGTTTCGTAAAGCGCAAATTGGCTTCTCGGAGTGCGCTTTCAGCATCTACACCCAGCCACCGCGCCAGGTTGACAATGACAAAAAGCAAATCTCCCAATTCAGCCATTTTTTCTTCTTCGGTGGTTGCTGCCTGCAACTCAGCCAGTTCTTCCTGTACTTTTTCGTACACACCATGAATATCTGGCCAATCAAATCCCACTTTATGGACACGGCTTTGAATCTTTTGCGACCGGGCTAGAGCAGGTAGTGCCAGAGGGATACCGTCGAGTAAAGATTCGGCCGTTTTTCGCCCCTTTTCTGCCTGCTTCAACATCTCCCAATTTCGCACCACCTCCCCACTATTCGCCACCTGCCAATCCCCCCACACATGTGGATGGCGCCGCTTCAGTTTAGCCTCAATACCCGCTATCACATCCGTCAGGCGAAAATCCTCCGTCTCGCTACCCATCTGCGCCTGCATCACCAAATGGTACAATACATCCCCCAATTCCTCACATAACGCATTTGGATCTTCGGCATCAATTGCTTCCAATACTTCATACACTTCTTCCAGCAACCCCTCACGCATACTTTGCGGAGTTTGCTCCTGATCCCACGGACATCCTTCCGGGCTACGCAACACAGCCACCGTTTCTGCCAGACTGGGTAACGACGCTTTGTAAGGCAGTGCAGGTACAAACAGGCTGGTGAGATGATCAATGTGCTTACTGTGATCAATGGCATACAAGGGGATTGTCTCGACCAGCTCCGTTTCTGTGCCAGCACCATGCACCAAAGATACTTCATGTTCATCAGGATAAACTGTCATGAGCAAAATTTTGAGTTCGCTGGCTATGAGCCGACTGTAAACTTGTCCTAAAATGAGGGGGACATCAGGATTGGTCGGCGGGTATTTGTATGTAAGTAATTCGAGTGCATCGAAAATTTGTACGCCGTCGAGACCGTCGTAAGAAACGGCCGTTAACATTGGTTCCACAAAACTAACACCCGGCAAAACTCGCACCGGCAAATTTTCATGGGCAGCAGCCTCACGCAATGCAGTCACCGTAAACTCACCCATATCCGGATGGCCCGGAACAGCATAAATAACATCCTGATAACGGCCGTTTTCCAGCAACCGCGCCACAATTTCCTGATACACCGACTCAAAAGAATCGGCCGTATCATACAAATAATCAAAACTCACCCGCTGCACATGCGCCGGCAACTCAGCCACAGCCGGATGCCTGGCCGTCCGCAAATACACAATCTCAGCCCCAGACAACAACTCCCAAACTTCACGAGTGAGAAAACGGCCGTTTCCCGGCCCCAACCCAACAACCACAAAACCCATACCACACCACCATCAACCACAAAACCAAAAAGGGCGAGCACAAGTCTCGCCCTAAAACAACCCTTACTTAACAAGCCAGCCCACGACACACAGCCGGCCACACCACAAATTAACGCTTCGTATAAGTCGGTGCCTTACGTGCCCGCTTCAAACCTGGCTTCTTGCGCTCCTTAATACGCGCATCCCGTGTCAAATGCCCATTCGCACGCAACACACCACGCAAATTCTCATCATACTCCACCAGCGCACGCGCCAACCCCAAACGAACCGCACCAGTCTGCCCGGTAATACCGCCGCCTTTCACCAACACACTCACATCCACCTTACCTTGCAAGCCAGCATCAGTCAGCGGCCCAGACAAAACAATCACATCACCAAAACGCGGGAAATAATCCTTCACATCCTTCCCATTCACCGTAAAAACACCCGAACTCTGCTCATCCACATAAATACGAACCCGAGCCGTAGCATTCTTACGACGGCCAATGCCTTCATAATAACGTCTTGTTTCCTCTGCCATCAATACCTCCCTAGAGCTCCAATGGGGTTGGCTGTTGAGCCTGATGCGGATGTTCCGGACCCGCATACACCTTCAGCTTCTTAAACATTTTGCGCCCCAACGCATTCTTAGGCAACATACCACGCACAGCCGCCTCAATCACACGCGTTGGATGCTTCTCCAACTGGTCTTGCAACGAAATCGCCTTCAGACCACCCGGATATCCAGAATGACGATAATACATCTTCTGCTCCATGCGGCGACCAGTCACCCGAATCTTCTCCGCATTAATCACAATCACATAATCCCCGCAGTCAACAGAAGGGCTAAAAATCGGCTTATGCTTTCCCCGCAAAATTGCGGCAATTCGCGCAGCCAACCGACCCAGCGTCTGCCCCTCGGCATCAACTACGAACCAGCGTCTTTCAACCTCAGCCGGTTTGGTCACATACGTTTTCATACGTCCATCTCCCAAAGTATAATTCCCATCTTCACAAAGTTTCAGTCCTCATAACAAACCGAAACCAAATACAAACCATGTGGTGGTGCCACCGTGCCACACCGAGCCCGATCACAAGCTCGAAACGCCTCTTCAAAATCCGCTACCGTCCACGAGCCCTCACCTACAAGCTTTAGGCTTCCCACAATACTCCTTACCATCCGGTAAAGAAACGCGTTTGCCTCGATAAAGAAAACCAACATTTCACCCTCTCGCCGCCATTCTGCCACAAACACTTCACGTACACTATTTTCACCCTGTGGTGGTTGCCCAAACGTGGCAAAATCATGCACACCAATCAAACATGCTGCTGCTTCATTCATCCGTTCTACATCTAGCGAGCGAGCGACATGCCAGCTTCTCAATCGTCTTATAGGGCTGCGCACCGCAGCATTGTAAACGTGATACTCATAAGCCCTTCTTCGGGCATCAAAGCGCGGGTGAAACGTTTCAGAACATTCAATCAGCGCTTTAATAGCAATATCATCGGGCAGATTGGCATTCATGGCTCGTAACAAATCTTCTTCACGATGCCGCCATGTCAATTCAAAACAAATCACCTGCCCCAATGCATGCACGCCACTATCTGTTCTTCCCGCACCCGTAACACGAACCGGTTCTCCACCTGCCAGCCCAGTCAACACATCTTCCAACCTAGACTGAACAGTTGGCTGATCATCACGTTGCCGTTGAAAACCAAAATAACCGGTTCCATCATACTCAACAATGGCACGATAGCGTGGCAAGCACTATGCCTCCTCAACCAACATCAAAACCGCCATGTCTGCATTATCGCCAGGCCGCTTGCCAATCTTCACCATGCGAGTGTACCCACCAGGCCGCTCCATATAACGCGGAGCGATTTCCTCAAACAACTTTTTGACGACATCAATCTCTTCAACTTCGCCGTCTTCGTTTGTAAAGGTACGGGTACGTGGCAAGCGAGCTGCTGCCAGGCGACGCGCATGTATTTCGCTCGCCGGATTTTCTTTACCTTTGGTAATTCCACGCTTGGCCAAAGTAATAATTTTCTCTGCCGCCGGGCGAATTGTTCGCGCTTTGGCTTCAGTTGTCACAATCTGCTCATAACAAAGCAGATCTGCTATCAAATTCTTCCGCAACGCGTTACGATGCCCGGTGTCGCGGTTTAGTTTACGACCATGTACTCTATGTCGCATCGTTCTACCTCATACTTACAGGTTAGTTTTGGAGAAGAGATTATTTGACTTTGTTTTTCTCTTCTCCCTCCTCGTCCTTCAAAAATCCCTTTGCCCGGAGCTGGGTTTTCAATTCGTCCAACGATTTTTCACCAAAGTTACGAATAGCCAACATGGTTTCTTCGCCACGTTCCAGCATTTCTAGCATTTCACCAACTTTGGTAATTCCAGTCCGTTTGAGCGAGTTAAACACCCGAACACTCAAATCCAGCTGCTCGATGGGGGTATCATAGATTTCGTCAGGAATGCCACCTTCTTCTTCCTCTTCTTCCTCAACGGAAATGAAGGTCTCTTCACTGACGCCCGCCAACGGCCGTAACTGCTGGATCAGAATTTGCGCGGCTTGCGCCAACGCTTCTTCGGGCTTCATGGTGCCATCTGTCCAAATTTCCATAATCAGCCGGTCATAATCAGCAACCTGACCCACACGAGTCTTTTCTACTTCATAACTAACTCGCCTGATCGGGCTATAAATGGCATCTACCGGCAATTCGCCAATCGGCAACCGACCCCGCTCTTCTGCTGGTGAGTACCCACGGCCAGTTTCGGCCGTCATTTCAATCTCCAGAAATGCATCATCGGAATCAACTGTAAACAAATACAAATCAGGATTCACGATTTCTACTTCTGGTGGCACCTGCAGGTCTGCCGCCGTGACTGTGCCAGCTCCGTGAACTTCCAGCCGCAAACGTGCGATATCCGTACCATGCAACTTAAGCCGCAATTGCTTGACATGCAAGATCAATTGCATCATATCTTCACGCACGTAAGGTATAGCAGAAAACTCATGGGAAACATCCGTCACGCGAATAGACGTAACAGCCGCCCCGGGTAAAGAAGCCAATAATACCCGACGCAACGAATTACCCACCGTCGTGCCATACCCTCTTTCCAGCGGCCCAATAATAAACCGGCCATATTCACGGGTCATAGCCGAACTTTCAATCTTGGGCAAAATCAAATTATTAACAGCCAACGCCAATACCTCCCTCTTTTAATTGACCCAACTTTTCTGACACGATTAGCGGGAGTAGTACTCAACAATCAACTGCTCGTTCAAGGAGACATCAATGTCTTCACGAACTGGCAAGTTGAGAACCTTACCAACCAGATTGTTCGTATCAAGCGACAACCACCGAGGTACCTGGCGATCATCAATATTCTGGCGTAAATCTTTGAAATAGGTTCTACGCATACTTTCCGGACGAATTGTAATCACATCACCCGGAGAAACCAATGCAGAAGGAATGTTTGTTTTACGGCCGTTTAACACAATATGACCATGCCGAACAATTTGCCGTGCTTGGGCTCGTGAAGACGCAAGACCCAACCGATAAATGACATTATCCAGTCGACGTTCCAGCAAAACCAGCAAATTTGTACCAGTCAAACCTGAACGCTTTTCAGCACGTGCAAAATAACGGCTAAACTGACGCTCCATCACACCATAAATACGACGTGCCTTCTGCTTCTCTCGTAACTGCAACAAATAGTCAGACGCACGACCACGACGGAACTGCTGCTCCCGACCATGTTGTCCGGGAGGATAAGACCGCCGTTCAAAAGAACACTTTGGAGTCATACAACGAGACCCCTTCAAAAACAGCTTCTCGCCTTCACGACGACAAAGCTTGCATACTGGTCCAGTATACCGTGCCAACTTTACCTCCAAATAATTTATTAATTTTGGCGAGAGGTTTACAGGTGTGGCTACCTTTCTTCCCTCTCACAATACAATATAAAGACTAAACCCTCAACAAACAGTCAACAAACTGTTATGAGCCAATAAGTAAGCAACCCAAAATCAAACACGACGCTTCTTGGGCGGACGGCAACCATTATGTGGTACAGGTGTCACATCACGAATTGCTGTTACCTTCAGCCCTGAGCCCTGCAATGCCCGAATTGCTGCTTCACGTCCTGGGCCTGGCCCTTTCACAATCACTTCGATTTCCTGCATTCCATTGTCTTGTGCTGCTTTGGCTGCGGTTTCACTTGCCAAGCGGGCTGCGTAAGGTGTGCTCTTGCGAGAGCCCTTAAAGCCAGAGCTACCAGCACTCGCCCAAGCAATTGTATTACCCTTCATATCAGTAATAGTAACAATGGTATTGTTAAAAGTTGCATGAATATGGGCCTGCCCCTTGGGCACCATTTTCTTTGCTTTTTTCCGTGTTTGTGCTTGTCTTCTACGTCCCATTCTTTATCCTCTCTACTTGACCCAACTAAGTATTACTTCCCTTTGCGACGACCACGTCCAGCCACAGTCTTTTTTGGCCCCTTGCGTGTACGGGCATTAGTACGGGTTCGCTGCCCGCGTACAGGCAGGTGTTTGCGATGACGCAAGCCACGGTAGCAGCCAATTTCAGTCAATCGTTTGATATTCATGGCTACTTCGCGACGCAAGTCACCCTCTACTGTGTAATCAGATTCCACAATTTGTCGCAATTGTGTAACTTCTGACTCCGACAAGTCTTGTACACGTTTGTTTGGATCAATACCTGCCTTAGCCAAGATCTCCCGGCTTCGGGTACGTCCAATCCCATAAATATAGGTCAAGCTGATTTCTACCCGCTTGTTACGGGGAATATCAACACCGGCGATACGAGCCATAATTCCTCCAAAAGTTTACTTGGTCCTATGCCTTTCGCACTCCAGGCGATAGCATTTTTGATACTTGATTTTTATCCTTGGCGCTGTTTGTGATTAGGATCAACACAAATCACGCGCACAACACCTTTCCGCTTAATAATTTTGCATTTTGGACAACGACGCTTTACAGATGCTGATACTTTCATGCTGTTTTTCTCCTGGTTTTATAACCAATTAAACTGGTTATAAAA
>RFGV01000057.1 GCA_003696605.1 Chloroflexota bacterium
AATAAATCTGTCCAGTCCATCTTTTCACTCCTTGCCTGCTATCCAGGCACAAAAAAAGCACCACCCACAAATCGCGGGTGGTGCTAATCTCCACTAAAGCCATCACATTTTAGCATATTCCAGAGCAAGGCTCAACGGCCGTCCAATTTTTTAAGGTATTGTGACAGGAATTACCCTCGTCAACTCTACTACCCCATGCTACAATGCAGTCGTAGTTTTGCGGGGCAATGCAACAATTCCCTGCAACAAAAAAGGTAGGCACAAATTGCGTTTGTTACCTACCTACCCTGTTTCTGGCGATTGGTGGGATGCTTCTCGCCGCAGTGAGGGCGGCACAGCGGAAGCACAATCACCAACAAAGTGTATATTTGTAAAACACCTTGACATTCGCTTACATTATACACAACAACGGTAACAATACAACAAAGTGCCTACCTTACAATCTCTTGTAAGGAGGTGCATAATGGCAATTTCGTTCATTTACGAGACGCTGAAAACGATTGCGGCTGTTATCTCGGCAACCGTGTCTATCTTGCGGCTCGCATACGAAATCCGAAAGAAAAAGGATTAAAGGAAAAGCCCCTACCCCACGGGGGCTTTTTTATTTAATAAACGGAAGCCACGAGCACCGGCATGATATGTGAACAGGGATAACCCCGCGCGCTTCTTTGATTGAATACACACGGCCGTCCAGCGCCGCGCAAGTAGGGCATACCCGTTCGTCCCCAACGGTTGTAAATTCTACCGCCGGAGTAACATTCTTAAACCCAACAGCTTCAAGTCTATCGAGTATTGCGTCGTTTAGCACGCTGACAACGCCCGTTCTGGCCAGCGCTTCGCCTCTGATACGGCCGTATTTCTTCAACTCATTTTGCAACCAACGATTGGCTTCCATACTGCCGATTTGTGGCATGAGCAGAATTGCGCCAAGAGCAACCACCATCTTGTTGCGTGCATTCTCCGTGTTTTGTTTTAGATTCGCCCTTTGCTGGCTTAGATGCAGTAGGTATCTTGAATTGTAAGGGGGTAGTGTGAGCAAATAATCTGGAGAATCGAAGGCCGGTACACCGGCTGCGACCGCGTACCCATTTGCCAATGCCAACCCCCGCATGTATGCCGCCCGCACATACCGCTCTTGCCAGTCCCCATCAAACTCAGCCGCCATGATACCCATTAACCATGTATCGAAAGCGGTTAGTGTGTCGCCATCACCACCCAACGGGCTTTCGGCGAACAAGCCTGCACGCCTGCCACCAGCCAGCCCCAATGCGTCTTGGTTGACAACCAGGTCACGCACGGCCGTGCCAACGCGGGTGTACCGCTTCCGAATCTCGGAAACGTACTGCTTACGGAGCAGAGTGGAGCGCGTCGGGTCACGCTGCGCACGTGCGTTTGCCGTTAAACGCCTTCCAATACCGGCACGTCTTGAACATATCGCGCCCATAATTCCTCCCAATTTTTCTTCGGTGGACGGAAGTGAAATGGCTGCCCGCATGTGTGGCAATATCTCTTACCGGCAAGCACCAGCCAACTGCCGGTATCCAGATAGATAGCATCATCTACATTTACCATGTTTCCCAACACGGCGCCGCATTCGCGGCATGTGACCGGGATAGCTCGCCGATGTCCATTGTTCATGCGTCACCCCCATCACCGGCAACGGCCGTTTCGTCGCCAGTGTCCATCGTGTTATCGTCCGCTGTTTCACTACCCATCATGTCATCCGGCATTTCCCCATCGGCAGCATCCTCTTCGTCGAGAATGCCGTCGATTTCTGCCAGATCCTCATCGGCCAATGGGGGCAACCCCGCAAGGCTCCTGACCTCGTTGACATCCGGTACATAAAAATCAGTCGCACCGCCTGGGGCAAGAATGCTGATTGTTTCGGCACGGAGCTTGTTGATTTCTGCTTCCTCTTTCGGGTCTACGGAG
>RFGV01000671.1 GCA_003696605.1 Chloroflexota bacterium
AGGTGCCATCTTCATTGCGAAAGACCATAAAAATGCCGTTGAGGCTGCTGCCGGGCGGATAGCGGTAATAGGCTTGCGGATGGATGGTGATTTGCCAGAGGTCCGGACCGATGTTTTGCATCAAGCCGATGCCGTCATCCTGCCCCCAGTTGCCCGTGGTGTATTGCCATCCGCCAAAGGGCACCAGCTCGGCAGCCGAATGCATGTATACCTTTGACGCTCCTGCGAGCTGGCTCTGCCCCATCGAGGCATTATAGGTGATGATAAGCGAATCACCGGCCGTTTGCAGGAAGACCGATGCGTCAATCGTTACGGGTGTGCCTGGTGGCACAACGGTATCATTGCCGAGGGAAAAGCCGCTGACCGTGGACCGGGCGATGAAGATATCATCCACAGCGGAGCAGCCATTGGCATCGGTAACTGTCACAGAGTATAACCCGGGGGCAGTTGCTGTAATCGCCTGGGTTGTCGCCTGGGTAATCCACTGGTAGGAAGTGTATCCGCTGCCGGCATCGAGGGTTAACTGGATGGCCGGGGCACAAATCACGGTATCGTTGCCGAGAGCTGGGGTGCTGGCGGCTCCGATGGTTACGGTATCTGCGTGTGTACATCCGTGCTGGTCTGACAGGGTGACCGAGTAAACCCCGGGCGTGGTGACCGTGATGGTTGCGGAGGTATCGCCTGTCGACCATTGATACTGAACCCCGGGATTCATCAACCATTGAGCGGTTACTCCGGAGAAGGCAGATTGCGGGGGATTGACAGTGAGATCGAGGAAGATATCGTTGCCGTTGCTGTCTTTGCCGGTCAATGTGCCATCTGCATTGCGGAAGACCATAAAAATGCCGTTGATCGTACAGCCGGGATAGTTGTAATAGGTTTTCGGATGGATGCGGATACGCCAGAGGTTGGGACCTATATTGGTCATTAGCCCCACGCCATCGTCCTGCCCCCAGTTGCCCGTGGTATATTGCCATCCGCCAAAGGGCACCAGCTCAGCCGCAGAGTGCATATACACTTTCGTAGCCCCGACCAGCTGGGTCTGGCCCTGCGTGGCATCATAGATGATTTCGAGGGAATCACCGCACAGGAAAACGCGCAAGGGGGCGGCATCGAGCGTTACCGGCAACTGGCAGGGGTTGATATTGTCGCTTAAACCGGGGCATTGCGCCTGCAATGCCAGCATCGAAATGGCGAGGGACCATATCAGGAGAAACCTTTTCATAAAGCTAAAATACGAATTCCTTTTATTAAGTGTAAAAATGACACTAAGCGGGTGGGGAATGAGGGGTCAATATAGCAGCAATACTGCTTTAAATTTCCTGAACCGACCATCAACGGCAGTGTTGGGGCAATGTTGCTCACTGCATTGTGGTGCAGCCAGGATGGACTCCAGGGCAAGCTGCACCGGTTGTTGTGTAGGTGCCGGATAGCGAGTAATGCGCTGGGGTGTATTAAATTATTTAAATAGGCGGCAATCCCAATTCTTTTAAATACGCATTGTGTTTGTTGCGCGCCTGTTCAATGGTTTGTTCTATCTGTACGAGGCTTTTATGGACTGCCTGCAAATCGATTTCAGGTTCGGGTTTGGCTGTGCTCACATAACGCGTAATGTTTAAATTATAGTCGTTTTCTGCGATTTCTTCCATGCTCACCCTGCGTGAAAA
>RFGV01000672.1 GCA_003696605.1 Chloroflexota bacterium
GGTCTGCCGCGCGGCGCTGGGCTGTGAAGGGGGGGGGGGCCGTCTTGGACCAGGGTCTTTTTTCTGCGGCCAACTTTCTAGTGAACATTCTGCTTGCTCGTTGGCTTGTTCCTAAGGAGTATGGCGCCTTTACCGTCGCCCTGTCCGTGTTTTACCTGTTGGCTAGTCTCCATACAGCGGTACTTACCGAACCTATGATGGTATTCGGGGCGGGGAAGTACAGAGCCCGCCTGCACAAGTACTTCAGATTGCTGATGTGGGGCCACTGGGGCATTTCAGCGGTCATGTTCTTCGTCCTGGGGGCAGGGGCACTGGTGCTCCGCTCTGTTCCCTTGTCTCGAGCACTACTAGGGCTTGCGATAGCAACGCCTTTCTTGCTGCTCCTTTGGTTTGCCCGGCGCGCTACGTATGTGGAGCTGCGCCCACAGTGGGCTGTGGTCGGAAGCGGTGTGAACCTGTTGTGTTTAATCGCCGGTCTTTCAGTGGTATACAAATTTGGGCGAGTCTCTGTATTCGTTGCGCTGTTGACGCAAGCTGTTGCGGCCTTGGTGTCTTCTCTGGTTGTTATTGCGGCGTTAAATTTACACCAATATGGTGACCAGGGCTTGAGGTTCAACAATGTTTTGGCGGACCATTGGTCATTTGGGAAATGGAATGTACTGTCAACTTTGATGTATGTCATGTCGGGGCAGGTCGTTTTTTTTCTTGTGCCTATATATTTAGGATTAGAAAATAGTGCAGTGATCGCCAGTATTTTAAATATTTACAGGCCGGTGCTTTTGGCTTTAAATAGTCTGGCAAATATTCTTATGGTTGTGTTCGCACGTTCTGCAAATCAGTCAGACGATTTGGTGCCGAAACGGGTTTTTCACGCCGCCGCTTTGTTTGGTGGCGGAATTTCTCTCTATGCAGTAGTGGTCTCTGGATTTTCTGACCAAATTTTTTGGTTCGTTTACAATGGGAAATATATTGAACATAAATTTCTTTTGCCAGTTTTTGGCTTAATGTATTCGTGTTCGGCGATCACAGTCGTACTGCTGACGTTTCTTAAGTCTTCTGGTCGTGTCAGGACCGTGGTGCCAATCTACGGCGTGGGGGTTGTATTGCTTGTTGTTACGTGTGTGCCTTTTATGGTATTCGCTGGGGTGTTCGGTGCCGCTTTAAGTATGCTTTTGTCCTACGTTGCGACATTGGTTTGTGCTGTTGCCGTTATTATTAACTTGGCGGATAAATAGGCCGGTTCTGGTATACTGCGCCCATGGACAAAATCGACGCTCGCAGCGTAGGCCGACCGGCCCAGCAGATGTTACGCCGCCAGGCGATCCGCTTGCGGAAC
>RFGV01000058.1 GCA_003696605.1 Chloroflexota bacterium
CCCCAATTCACACAATAACCGTAAAAAATCCCCTTGCCCAGCCCCAATTTCCACAATCTGCTTGCCACGCAATCCATACCGACTAATCAGCCGTTCGGCTAATTCAACCGCATATTGCTGAAAACGGGGAGAAAAGTGAAGCGAATTCTCATAAACGGCCGTGTACGCCATTCTCTCCACTTCAAAAGACGTATTTGCCACATGACCACACACCCCACAAAACCCCAACGTAATATCCCCACGCGGGGCAGTGCGAGCCGCCTCCGGCGACGACCACAACACATTACAAAATACCGGCACCCCTTCTAACCGGGCAAAAACCTGCAACATTCCCCGCCCACAAACAGGACACACCACACCACTCTCAGTCAACATACCCATCACACCATTCCCCTTACCACCGGCAAATTACACCCACCAACATCTTCCCTTGTTCACATGATAACCGGCAGCAAACAATCCCGCAATGGGAAATATCCCAATATCGTGTTTCATCAGGTGCAAGAAAAACCAGGATCACATCATTCTGGCAAAGACAATAATTGGAGGCCGTGATCCTTTTGCAAATCAAGCAGCAACCCCAAAGTGGCCAAAATTAGCACAACCCCAACATAATTATGATGAAAAAAGCGCGAAAGAAAACCAAAAACAAAAACAAATACGGCCGATGCAAAAAGCATCCCCCCCAAACCACGTCGATATTGATACCACAACATACCAACCAATACAGGCACTCCACCTAAAATCTGTAACCACTGAAAAGGAAAGGGAGAAATATAAGTAGGGATAACACCAGCCCCCATTAACAAACGCCCTATAGTAAACCCGCGAATAGGATAAAGAAACTCCGCTCGTCCGGCAGGAAAAGCAAAAGTATCTGTGTAAAACGCATCAAAATTCCAAAGAGCAAAAGGCAAAACAGAAAAAACAACAATGCCGCTCATTAAACCAGCCACCTTTACCAATTGTTGCCCTCGTTTTTCGGGCGTTGCCTGTTCCCAAACATACAAAAAGTAAAATGGAGTCATTAACCAGGTATATTGTTTGAGCGCACAGGCAATTCCCCAAAAAAACGTCGCCCACAAGATATGTTTTCTTTGCAAAAATAATATAGCTATCACAATAGCCAAAAGAGGAGCAACATCATTCATACCGGGTATTACCGATTCGGTAAAAAGTGGATTTAGCCCAATTGCACTAACCAACGCCAATTTGTGAGTTGGCGATTCAGCCAGAAGCGGCAAAAAAAAGATAAGACACACATAAAGAATTAGATAAACAATTCGTTGATCGTAGAACGAAAACAATGACTGAGTAAGTTTATAAATAGGATACGAGATATATAGAGAGCCTGGAAAATATACAAAATAGTGCAAAGCGGGATCCTGCCAATTTGGATCCGTAATATCTTGCCACTGATAAAAACGCATTGGAGTATCCGCGTAACTCTCAACATACGGATTTCTCCCCTGCTCAAGGAAAGCTAACGCCAACTCTGTTTGAAATGCACTGTCAGAAAGCGTAATGTTTGCGGGGGAATATCCATCCTCCTCAACTGGTGTCGTCTGACGCTCCACGATATTCATAATGGTAGGAAGAATAACTATAGCCGTAATAGCAATCCATATACAGGTCAAACGAAGCACAAAACCTATACGGCTTTTAACTTCCGGTTGTGTGGCATGCGAACTCAATGGAAGCAAACTGCTCACTACCAAATATATTAACAAGACAACAACTACTAAAAAGGCATCTTGATTGACTATATGAGCTGGTACTACCAGCAAAAAAACAAAAATATCTAGTGAAAAAATATTTTGGGGAGTAATTGCTTTTTTAGGGGGCATCTTTTCCAGGTCCAATTATTTGTTTAAATGTCTGTATTTCAAAATGATATGTATAGTAATTAAAAACCCGTGCCGGAACAAGTATTTTCTGACCGGCACGGGTTTGGGTTTTACTGTTTACCGACTTAGCAGGGGAATATACAAACGTTCGGGCAAGCCTACGGCTGAAACAGGCGTGGTGCTACCATATTCAAACGCTCCAATATCTGGCAAATCATCTCGCATTAAATCATGGAAATCCCCTAATACACCTGTAACTGCTACCCCTGCGTCTCGTGCCGGTGAGTTAGCTAAAAGGTGATACCAGTTGGCGTCAATGGTCATGTTCCCATTGATAATAATTGGATTGACCAGCAGAGGATCGGCTATCATTCCGCCGCCTGCCAGCCACTCCGATTCAACTGGTTGGGTGTATAGATTGTGGCTAAATACAATGTCTGGGTCTGATGCGCCATCTCCGCGGGCTATATATTCATCACTTTGCCAGACCAGATTGTTGGCAAATATTGCACCAGTATGATCGCCGGGCATGATGATGATGTTGGAATATTCGCTACCAGCATCTCCTCGTGCCTCAACAAAGGTGTTGAAGGCTATCACAGCTCCTTTCAGGCCAGCATCTGGTCGCTGGGTGAATACGGCAAAGTTGACACCGCACCCTACGACAATGTTATTGATGACTGTGCGGTTGTTGCCGGTTTCTGGCCAGCCACCACCAGTTTCATCGTTAATGATTAAGCCATTGCCTGCGCGTAAACCTGTGCCTGTTCCGCCCGTGCGCCAAAATTCCCGATTGTCGGTGCAGTAGATGAGATTGCGCCGGGCAACGGCCGTTTGGTCTAGCGAAAGATACAGATTGGCATGTCGATTATCATAGATGATGTTCTCTTCTACAATAATATTGGTAGAACGAAACGGACTTAACCCTTCGCCATGATTGTTAAATACCACATTTCGTCGTGCAGTTACCTGGTCACTTTCCCGAATTTGAAAGCCACCACCGCCGATAATGCCTGCTTCTGGCCGGGCGCGAATGTTTTGCCACACTACCGAGTCTTCCACCAAAACATTGGTTGAAGATTCCACCTGCAACCCCACATTCCAGTGGTGGTGTGTGTTTACATTACTAATTAGCACATCATCAGCCTGAAAAACCTGTAATCCTCGCGCAGTTGAGTTACGGATCTCAAAGCCACGAAAGATGATGTGGTTGGCTTTGATTTGAACCAAAGGGGTGTATGTCCCTTCGTTGGGCAGTTTTCCCACTCCGTCGATGATTGGTTCTTCACCGGAAAAGGCAGCAATAACAATGGGGTTGCCTGGCTCACCAGATCGGGTGATATTGATTTTTTCTGTGTATATGCCACCCCGTACGTAAATATATGTACCGGGCGTTGCTTGATCAACGGCGTGCTGGATGGTAGCAAATGGTTTATCGAATGTCCCCGGGTTATTGTCATTGCCGGCAGGGGAGACGTAATAAAGTGTGGGGGAAGCTGCATTGGCACCGGGATGCAAGGTAAGCAGAATGCCAAGGAGGAAAACGGCCGTTATGCCCCATTTTATCCATTCACCTGGCCAGTATTCATACTTATTCAGCAATTTTTTCAGTTTCATTGGCATCTCTCCATTTAGCGGGAGATGCTATCGGGGAAACTTTGCACCTGATGTACACACAAACAAATACGCTGTGTGGTCAAATTTGCAGGGGCAATAAACAGAAAGGCAATAATGAGGAATGATTGTGTGAAGTTGCGTCCCCACTATACAAGGGAGAAGCTGCCAGGGAAATAGGAAAAAAGAGTCAGTTTTAGCGACGTGATAACCGAAGCAAAAGCAAAAGAAGAAGCAATATGGGGAAAATTAAAAAGATCGGCCCCAAAAATACAGGTGAGGCAGGCGGGCGAGTTGGAGAAACGGCCGTTTCCCCACCATACCCTGCCGGTTGTGGCCGGGTGTCTCCTTCTGGTAACTCCCATGCGCCAATATCCGGCCGTTCTGAACGGCTGCGCCCACCAAAATCAGTGACTACATCCGAAAGCGGTTTTGCCCGATCGCGGGCTGGAGAGTTCGTCTGCAGGCTATACCATGCAGGATCGAGGCGGGTGCGCGTGTTTGGAATAAACGGCCGTTGTAAAAGTGGGTCCTCTATCACATCATCTGGACTTCGGAATGCTGCTGGCACATCCCGACTGTATAAATTATGTGAAAACTGAATCGCATCATCCGCTGCCCCCAACCCAGTTGCCACTTGTCCTGTGCTTTGCAAAATCAGATTATTCACAAACAAGGCATTCTCATGCTGGCCAGGAGCAATATGCACAGCACGAACCGTTTCCGGGTCATCACCACGCGCCTCTACAAAAGTGTTGTAGGCAATCAGCGCATTGCGCACACCCGCCTGTGGATGTTGAGTAAAAATGGCAAAATTCAGACCACAACCAACCACAATATTGTTGACAACAATACGGCCGTTACTCACCGGCACATCCGGGTCAATCTCAAATACCTCATCCTGCAAAATCAACCCATTCCCTGCTCGCAACGCCTCCCCCGTCCCCGTTCGCCAAAATGTACGATCATCTGTGCAATACACCAGATTGCGGCGAGCGACAGTATGACGGGTATTCAGCAAATAAAGATTGGCATGCCGGTTATCCCACACCACATTTTCTTCCAAAACAATATTTTCTGTCCGGCGGCCAGCCACCAGTCCTTCACCAAAATTGTTATATACCTGATTCCCCCGGGCAACGCTGTCACGTGTTTCTACAAAAGCAAATCCAGAACCACCTATAATGCCTGCCTGGGGGCGAGCCTGAATGTTTTGCCAAACCAGCGAATCTTCCACCACGATATGGTCTGCTTTACTGACCTGAAGGCCATCCTTCCAGTTATGATGAATGTTTAGTCCCAAAAGTGTTACGTGGCTAGCTTGCTCAATAAGAACGCCCCGACCGGTACTATTGGCTACTTCCAGCCCGCTAATGGTGACATAGCTGGCGGTTATTTTGAGCAGAGGCGCAAATTCTCCCTTTCCTTCCGGCAGACGATTTTGTCCATCAAGGCGTGGTTGCTCGCCCGGATAGGCAGCAATAAAAATGACTTGTTCAGGTGTGCCAGAAGTCGTCAGGGTGAGTTGTTCGGGATATGTCCCTTCACGAATATAAAGTGTGTCTCCAGGCTGAAGCTGCATAACGGCATGTTGCAAGGTGCGAAACGGCCGTTGTTGACTCCCCTCATTCTCATCACTCCCCTCCGGCGCCACATAAAACACCCGACCAGAAGGAGCAAATATTGGTGCTGCCCTCATCGGCAAAACGGCCGTCATCACGCCCCATAACAAACATACCCAAAACACCCCCCAACCCAACCTTCTCATCTCCACACCCCAGCCAAAACTGGCTCAATACACCGCCGAATCTCTTGCCCGACCCGTTCCCATGAATAACGCTGCGCGTATTCCCGTGCCCGCTCACCAAACAAACGCCGTCGCTCCCCATCAGCCAGCAACCGATCCAGGGCGGCTGCCAGTGCCGACACATCTCCCGGCTCAACCAGATACCCATTTTCACCATCTCGCACCATATCGGGCACAGCCCCCACCCGCGTGGCAACAATCGGCAGTCCATACGTCAACGCCTCTGCAAAAACCACGCCAAATGGCTCCAGCCGGGTGGGCATACAAAAAATCGAAGCATCCTGATAAAACTGTCTCATGGCATGCAAAGGAACACGGCCAACCACCCGACAATTAGGCACGTCAACAGCAGGGCGACAACCTACAATAGTCAACCGCGCATCTGGATGATGAACGAGTACCTGACGAAATGCAGCCACAAGATCAGGACCACCTTTGCGTACCCAATCCATACCTACAAAAAGAATATGTTTTTTGTGATAAGGAGGAGAGGAGGAAACGGCCGTTATCGGTACATTACTCCCTGCATACACACATATCACCTTATCTGGCAATACATCATACTGCTCAATAACCGAACGGCGCACATTGGCACTTCGGACAAATATCAGCTGCGCATGTTTATAAATCTCCCTTTCCAGACGAATCCATGCCGGAGAATAAAGCACCCGCCGCAAATCAATTTGTGGATACCACAAATTGGCCAACACCGTATGGTCTGTATACACAAAATGGGGCACTCCCGGCAAACTGGCATCAAACAACGACTGCATCTGAAAAGTAAACAAATACTGTTCAGTAGCCAAATATTGCCGCAACAACCGGCGAATCTGCCGAAACATATAACTGGTTACCAAAAAAAAACGTGACCAGGATTTGCGCCCAGTCAGAATATCCACACCATATTCTCGTATCAACGGCCACAAGTTTCCTGCCAGCACAGATTTGTGCGAACGCAACAAATCAATAACATCTACCACATCAACTTGCATTTCCGGAAAGCTGGCCTGTAACACAGAAGCCATAATCTGGTTGGCGTATGGACGGCCTGGTAACATGCGTATATAAGCTATTTTGGCTTCATGCTTGTTCATAACGCCCGATTTGTTCATATACCCGGTCAAGCCTTACCAGCAAATCGGCACATAAAGCCTCAACTTCTGGTGAAAGAACGGCCGTGTTTCCCCGCTGAATTGCTCGTGGATGCACATCACGCACAATATGATCTCCCGGATACGGCCGATTCACAAACGCATAAATCTCCCGCATCACCATCGCCGGTTGCTGCCCCAAAGCTTCGTACCGACACAACCGCACTCGTGGTTCCATATCCAGCCCCAACTCAAAAAACAGCCGATTTCGTGCCCACCAAAACAACGCTGCCGCATCCAGGGGAGGCATATCTTCAGCAAAAAACCGCGCGATTGTAGCCCGTGTTTCTGCCGACACACCTTCCGCCCGCCAGTTTCCCGGCTCATTTTGCACAATCGGGCGCAAATCATTAATTCCGTTCCTCTCACCAAACGCCTTCAGGTTAGAAACAGCCACTGCCCGATAATGTCGGTACATCCACAAGGCACGGGCATCAGGCAATGCGGCCAACAACTGATGTGCATTTTGCGACTCTACCAATGGTTTGAGTACCACCAAAGGTGCATTGTGTCGTTCAATTTTTGCCCGCACTTCCGGCAAAGGGTCCAGGCGCAGTCGCAACGGCCGATCTTGAGACGACAAATTGCTTGATTCCCGGTAAATTCGAGTATTCAGATCTCGCTCAAAAATCCAGTACATCAGACTTGTGCCAGAACGCTGGCAACCCAAAATGAGCAATGTAGTCAAACGGCCGTTTCGTGCAAGCATCACCTTCTGATAAATCCGCTTGTACACACGAAACAACCCAAAAGCCAGATAATGCCGGTTCAGTAAAACCCGCCAGGTCAGGTTACCACTCATTCAATATACCCCAAATTCTCCAGCCGTCGGCTCAGGCGGGCCAACTCCTCAGCAGACAACTCCTCATCCAGCCGCACACCGGTATAGGGTTGTCGCTGAAAATGTTGTTGAAGTAACGCACGAAATTCGGCCGTTTGCTCTGGATATTGGGTGGCCACATTATGTCGCTCTTCCGGATCGGCCGTCAGATCATACAATTCTTCTGGCACGGACGGATCGTGCACGTGAGCCGCATACTTCCAACGGCGAGTTCGCACTCCCGCAAAACCGGATGGTTCACGGGTATTTTGGCAAGTCTCGATGAAAACAGGCACATCAGGGCGAACGTGGCCATGAATAAGGGGAAGAACACTTTCGCCTTCTACGGTTTCTGGCACGGCCGAAATGCCTGCCAACTCCAGAATAGTCGGCATCAGATCGATTTGGCGCACAGGGGTTTCTATTACCTTGCCTGCCGCAAGTTCCGAATGGCCATATATTATCAGGGGCACCCGCACCAGGGAGTCATATACATGATAGCCATGTCCGGTAACAGTGATGAGTGGGCTTTCTACCAGACCTGCCCGATGTAAACGGCGAATGGCAGCATACCAGAGTTTGCGACCACGCACAATCAGGCGGCGTGCCTGACGAGCAAGTGGATTCTTGAAACGATTGACGCGGGTAAACGGCCGTTTCCACCGCTCAATTCGGGCTTCCATCACATTTTCTGGAATCTTCTCCCCATGATCACCCGTCACCAGCACAGTGGTATTGGCAGGCAACACTGCCATCAGTTCACCCAGGCGGGCATCCAATGTTGAAATTGCCCGATCATAACTTGTCGCACCAAACTCTGGCCGATCGAATCGGGGTAATACCTGCCGCGGCTGATGTACTTCCCACAAATGCAAATACAAAAACCAGGGCTCAGCATATTCTCCACGAGCCATTCGCGCCAAAAAATCATCCCCCCACTTCCCCAGCAAGCTTTCCTCGACACCTCGCCGCAAATTGTAAACAGAAAACCCCCTGTCCAGACGATAATAGGGACTCAGTGGATTGCATACTTCAGCATAGGTGTGATACCCGCACGCTTGCAGTTGTTCGGCTAATAAGGGAATATCGTCATGCACCCGAAAGCCCTGCATAGCCCGCACCCCATGCGCCACCGGGTACATACCGGTAAATGTGGTGGTCATACACGGGATGGTCATGGAATTGGCAGTGATGAGATGGGTGAAGAGCGTGCCTTCTGCGGCTAATCGGCTAAGCGTGGGAATTTTGGCTGTTCGCGCTGGACCAAAAGTCCGATCAGCTCGTAAACAGTCAATGACTATAAGAAGTATATTGGGGGATCTCTCACCCATTGGAAAACCTCCAGAAACGGCCGTTTACACCGTTAGCAAACGCGCCGACACACCCAGCCTCTCCAGATCAGCCTGGATTTCATCACAATATACCGGATTCATAACAATCACCACATCTGGCTGGTAAGTCTGCAAAAATTCCGGTAACACAATTTCATGGCCAGTTCCCGGCATAAATGTCCCCTTTTTCTTGGGGTTAATATCTACGCCATAGCCAATTTCATCCGTCACTTTCAATGTAGTCAGGAACGAAACCCCTTTAGAACCAGCTCCCCAAATAACCGCTCTTTCCCCTTTTTCCTGAATCTCATCCAACACACGCCGCCAGCGGGATATTTGCAACGGGTAATATGTGCTAAAGTGAGAAACATCCTGCAAAACCTGTGTCACCGGCTCTTCTTGGGGTAATAGGCGGGAAGACGGCCGTTGTGTAGGGCGGGCTTCAATCATCAGGTACTGATTATCATACTCTGCGGCCAGGTCTATTACCTCAAAACCGCATAGCCGAAACAAACGTGCCAACGCACCAGGGGTAAAGTAGGAGCAATGTTCATAATAAATATCCCAAAAAGCGACATCTCGCAGAATGCGGGTAGCGTTTGGCACTTGAAAAAAGACGATGGTATCTGTTTTAGAGCCAATGGAACGACGCACCATACTGACAAATTCGGCCGTTTTAGGGATATGCTCCAGGGTCATCTTGCAACAGACAAAATCCCCATGATAATCAGCATACTTCTCTGAATAAAAGTCACTAATAAACTCTATTCGGTCTGCAGCTGAGCTATTCATCTCATACGGCCGAAATGCCGGATCGAACCCAACGCCCCGATTATCACCCATTTCACACAACAACGTCAGGAACTCTCCTTGCCCACACCCAATTTCAATGACATCTTTGCCGCGCAGGTCATACCGTTCAATCAAATGGCGTGCCAATTGGCGATGAAATGTGTTAAAGGTAGGCGAATAACTTTGGGTAGCTTCGTAGCGGGGCGAATACTCATTTAGTGCAGGTTCATAAGCAATGTTGGTAATAAAACCACACTCCTGACACACAGCCAGGTGAATGTTGCCCCGTGGATAAGTAACTGCCTCCAAACGGGTAAGCATCAACAAAACGCTGTGTACTGGTACATCTTCGGCCACGTAGAAAAGCGACAGTTTTTCGCTCTCACACCCGGGACAGTTTATAGCTAGTTGCATAAGTTTCTCCTCTGAACAAGTTCCTCTGGCACCCAAACTTTACTTGCCCAAATCATTTCCTTTCAGGCAATGCGTGGTTCAGGGATGGGAATGATAAATTGACCACCGCGCTGCCGGTATGTTTCTTGTTGATGCATGATTTCTTCGGCAAAGTTCCAGGCCAGTAAAAGTACATAGTCAGGTTGGTCTTCAAGCAGTTTTTCGGTAGGGTAAATGGGTAAATGGTTTCCCCCCATAAAACGGCCGTGTTTGTACGGGTTCAGGTCCACGACATAATCTACCAGCGTGCGATCAATGCCACAATAAGCCAGCAAGGTTGTCGCTTTAGCCGCTGCCCCATAAGCTGCAATCCGCTTTCCCTCTTGTTTGAGCTGACAAAGAATTGTCATCAAAGATTGCTTGAGTGCTGCCACCCGATTGGCAAAGTCCTGATAAAAATCAATCTGGTCCACTTTCCGCGCCCGCTCTTCGGCCAGCAAATCCACAACAGATGGCTGCACATCTTCAAATGGGGAAACAAACAGGCGCAATGATCCACCATGAATAGGAACACGCTTGATGTGGTTGAGGTAAAGATTGTGGCGACGAAACAGATGGTCGAGTGCTGTAACAGAGAAATAGCAAAGGTGTTGATGGTAAATTGTATCGAATTCACAATGGTCAACGAGATCCACGACATAGGGTGCTTCAATAACGGCCGTTCCTGTATCCTTCAATACCAGTCGAATACCATCCACAAAACCATTCAAGTCAGGCACATGCGCCAACACATTGTTTGCCAAAAAAATATCTGCCCGTTTTCCCTGTGCCCGTAATTCAGCCGCCAGTTTTCGCCCAAAAAAAGTACACAACGTAGGAATCCCTGCTGCCTGTGCGGCTTCAGCCGGTGCTTTGGCCGGATCAATTCCCAACACAGGAATTCCCTGCTCTACAAAATTGCGCAACATATATCCATCATTGCTGGCAGCCTCAATAACCAGGCTTTGTTCATTCAGGTTATACGTTTCAATAATGTGTCGGGCACTTTCACGGAAGTGGGCTACCAGCGAGGGAGAAACTGATGAAAAGTATGGATATTCGGCGTAAAACAACACGGCCGGATCAACTGTCTCCCGAATTTGAGCCAGAGAGCAATCAGAGCAAAAAACAAGGGTGAGTGGCGCCAACAATTCCGGCTCTGTCAGCTTGTCGGCTGTGAGCAAGCGGTCAGCCAGTGGTGTGATACCAAATGAGAGAATGGTTTTTAATTCAGAACTGCCACAAGAGCGGCATTGTGTCTCGTCATGGTGTATCATCTTATCTCCTTTAGGCGGGTATAGGTTGTAACCAGCGAAGTTCGGGGGACAAACGGCCGTTTTCCATCAACCACTTGATATGCTTGATACGCCGATAACGTGGCCCCTCAAACTCTTCCAGCCGCAACCCCACCCGCTGATACGCCTCATACAACTGCTTGGCCCCCATTCGCGCATCCCAACATGGCTGATACGACGGTAACACACGAGCAATCTTGCTACTATCCACCCGGTAGCATCGCTTATCCGGCCCTGCCCCCTCTGCATATTCAATCACACTACCCGGTACAGTCTCCGCCACAATCTCAGCCAATTCTCTAATCCGGTAATTCTCCTCTGGTCGCCCTACATTAAACGCCTCGTTGTGCACCAATTCCCTGGGTGCTTCCAGCACAGCCAGAAATGCCCGCGACATATCTTCTATGTGAACAATTGGTCGCCAGGGTGTGCCATCACTCTTAAGAAACACCCGGCCTGTCGTGTATGCCCAGGCTACCAGGTTGTTCAACACCAGGTCAAAACGCAGACGTGGCGAAACACCATAAGCCGTAGCACTCCGCAAAAAAACAGGGCTGAACTTGTCATCAGCCAGCCTGGATACCACCTGTTCTACCATCACTTTGGAACGGCCGTATGGCGTCACCGGATTAAATGGCGAATTTTCATCCAACCAATCCTCCCCACCAGCCCCATAGTTACTACACGAAGACGAGAAGATAAAACGAGAAACCCCCACTTGTTTGGCCAGCTTCGCCAGCCGCACCGACGCCCGAAAATTAATCTCATACGTCAAATCCGGATTCAAGTCTCCCAACGGGTCATTAGAAAGACCAGCCAGATGAATAATGGCATCAAACCCCTCCAGGTCGGCTGGCTCAACATCCCGAATATCTTTCACCAATGCCGGAACCAACCGGGTTTCATTTTCCTCACCAAATGTTGAGCCAGCATAGAGGTTAGTATCCAGTCCCACCACCTCATGTCCGGCTGCTACCAACATAGGGGTCATCACTGTACCTACGTAACCATTGTGTCCTGTTACTAAAACGCGCATTTTTTCCTTCCTTGACTAACTTGAACGCTTTCGCGCAACAATCAACAAATTCAGTCTTCCCAAATCTTCCATGGGGCTTTTCCGGAAGCCCACATGGTTTCCAGAATGTGCTTTTCGCGTAAGGTATCCATACACTGCCAGAATGAAGTATGCTTGTATGCCATGAGCTGGCCATCCCGTGCCAATCGCTCCAGTGGTTCGCGCTCCCACTGGGTGTCGTCACCGTCAATATAATCGAACACACCCGGCTCCAACACGAAAAACGCACCATTGATCCAGCCTTCGCCGATTTGGGGTTTTTCGTTGAATTCCGCTACGCGATTGCCATCGAAGACAAGATGGCCATAGCGTGCAGGTGGACGAACGGCCGTTAGTGTAGCCAGCTTGCCATGCGACCGATGAAAGGCCAACAATTCTCGCAAATTAACATCAGACACCCCATCTCCCCAGGTAAGCATAAATGTTTCATTTCCCAGGTAAGGTTGCAATCGTTTGATTCGCCCCCCAGTCATCGTTTCCATACCCGTATCAATCAATTCCACAGTCCAATCGGGACGCATTCCACCGTGCATGGTTACTTCGCCGGAACGAAGATTGACCGTCAGGTTACCATTGAGGGCAGCGTAATCTGTCATGTATTTTTTGATGACTTCCCCTTTGTAACCCAAAGCAATGACAAAATGATTAAACCCATAACAGGCATAATGCATCATGATGTGCCACAAAATGGGCTTGCCGCCGATCTCAACCATTGGCTTGGGGCGAATTGAGGTTTCTTCCGCCAGACGAGACCCTTTACCTCCTGCAAGTATTGCGACTTTCATTGTTGCCTCCTTATCTCAAACTAACGGGTTTCTTAAGCATTTACAATCTAGTATTCACCCCAAATCTGACTATAAAAATAAAGGTCTCTGCACTTATGGTGATAAGTTGTTTATGAAAGGCAGGTAGGTGGTTCGGGGTGAGACAATAATCTGAAAAGTTGTTGTGTCTGTGTCTTCTCCGTCGAATGCTGTGACCATGATGGTGTGCTGGCCGACGTCAGCTAACGTGGGTGTCCATTGGAAAACGGCCGTTCCGTCACCGTTGTCCGTCCACTGGGCACCATCGGGAACAGGACTGGCTGTCAGTGTGGGAATTGTCCCATTCGGATCGGTTGCACTCACTGTGAGGGAGATGGTTTCACCAGCAAATACGTTCTGGTCTGGCACAGCATTCAGTTGTGGCGGCTGGTTGGGTTCTGGCTGGACGGTGATTCGGAAGTTTTCAGTGTCGGTATATACCCCATCAGAGGCAGTTACAGTAATGGTGTACTGGCCAACATGGCTTGGGGTGGGTGTCCATTGGAAAACGGCCGTTCCGTCACCGTTGTCCGTCCACTGAGCGCCATCGGGAACAGGACTGGCTGTCAGTGTGGGAATTGTTCCATTCGGATCGGTTGCCGTTGCCGTTACGGTCACACTTTCTTTGGCAAAGATATTCACGTCAGTCAGGGTAGCCAATTGGGGTGGCTGGTTTTGCTCAAAAACGGCCGTAATGGAAACATTCTGAGTCAGGGTAACAACCTGCGTCATCTGTTGGCCAGTCATATCGCCACTCCAGCCAGAAAACAACCAGCCGCTGGCAGGCGTTGCCGTAAAAGTCACCACATCCCCATACACATATGCGGCCGATGTACCAGACAAAATCGGTGTAATCTGGAGAGAGCCATTTCCAACTGTGCCAGTCATCACTTCGATCAGTGGCAAAACAGTCACATCCCCAAAAGTAACATCAGCCTCATGGGCGACAAGCAAAACAGACCCATTGAACATTTCTTCTGGTGGTCCGTCTTGTACCTCAAAATACCACGTGGCCGGTTCTGGCTGTCCTGTTGGCCAAACCTTGAAACTATAAAAACCACTTAAGCCAGGGGATTTGGTCTGCACACGCAATTTGTAATAGTAAGGTGTGCCTAAAGTGAGGGTAACGCTGTAATTGGTTTGCAGATCGGTTTTGCCGGTGCGTAATACCAGATGTGGCCCGCCGTTAGCCTGACTGCGGTTGCGATAATAAGCATACGCCCCAAGATTCCACCAACCGGTTCCGGGCTGTTCACCTGCCTCAACAAAATGGCTTTGCCATCTGGCAAGAATACCTACGCCACCAGTATTGGACTTGGGGAAGTTGTGGATGGTAATGGGTACGGTGATTTCAAAGTCGTCCCAGGTGATGTCTCCCAGGGCTAAAAGGCGATCGTAACCGGTAACGGCCGTTTTGACACCACCATTTGTCAATACCCATTGGCCATCTACCACCTCAACGGCTTCTGTGATGGCGTTTGTGTGTGCCCAGTTGATCCAATACGGTAATGGCCAAACCTGCCCTGATGTGTACTGCACAACGACTGTTTTGACTGCCTGCTCCCCTAATGTATCTGTACCGGTAATCACGATGGTGTTCACCCCGCTAATGAGCAAGGTTGTGCTGATTTCGATGTTGAAATCACCTGGGGAAACGAGGCGGGGGTTATCAGCAGGTGCAGTGGGGAAAACGGCCGTTTCTCCACCCTCACTTAACCCCATGGCCAACACACTGCTTGTAGATGCCCCATTCCCAATGCTAACTTCGGTTGGGGAACTCCCATTAAGCGAATATTTGAGAGAAGCCATCCCATCAGCATCGGATACATTGCCCAGAATGTTGATCAGGGTTTGGGGATTGCCAGGCGTGCCAAATTTCTGTGTGTCGCCATACCAAATGGTAATCACGGGCGCAGTAGTTGGTGCAAGCAATTGTTGCACGGGTGGCGTGTCTGTCCAGGCGTTTACTTCGCGCCACAAGAGCAAGAGCAAAATTCCCCACAGGAAACGGCCGTTTGTCAATGTACGTAGCACCATCATACCCCCTGCCCTTCCATTTGTGGCCGCCCCGCCACCCGGCGTCGGCGTCGTTGAAGCACTTGCCAAAACAGAAGCACCGCTTCCCGAATCAGTGTTTTTTGCAACAGGTAAGCCATAGCCAGGTATGTAACGGCTCCCACCAAAACCATGCCTGTTAAGGTAAGCCAGTTGTGTTGACCACCAGCAAAATCGGCCAGAAAAGGCTTGCTGACATAAACGGCCGTAACCATCATTCCACCCGAAATCAGCGCTGGCAGCACTGCCCGCAACATCTGGGGAGCAACACCGGGCAATATCCGATTGGCCTGATAAACGTTAAACAACAGCCCCACCAAATGGGCAAAAGTAACAGCAAAGGCCACCCCTACAATTCCCTGTGACAACAACAACAAAACAAGTGGTGCCATCACCCCCAGCAACAACAAGCCAACATGCACGTTATAATTAGGGCGACCAACAGCCTGGAATAAGGGAGAGGTTGTGCCAGATAACGGCCGAATCAATGCCATCAGGGCAAAAATTTGCAACGTTGGAATCATAGGTATCCACTTCTCCCCCAACAAAATTGGCACACCTTCCTGAGCCACAGCCAAAACCCCCAGTGCCATCGGCGTCATCACCAGCGCCACAATGCCCAACGTCTTCAAGTACAGTCGCGCCAAACGGGGACGATCATCCTGAATACGGGCAAACGACGGAAAAAAGACCCCGCTCATTACCCGTCGGTTAAATCCAGTAATCGTCTTGTTGCTCAAGTTGTACGCTTTGGAATAAAACCCCAGGGGAGTTGTACCCAGCACCCGCCCTACCAGCCAGTCATCCCAGTTGGAATTGAAAAACGACAAGAAGCCACTACTGGTATTTTGTATGCCAAACCCCAACAATTCACGCAAGTCAGCCCAACGCCACCGTCGCGGAATGATCCAATCCCACCCCTCGCAGGCACGCCATACCACAAAATTGCGCGTGACTGAAGCGATGATCTTGCCATACACCAGACTCCAATACCCAAATCCGAGCCAGGCCAGCGTGAGAGAAAGAGTTGTATTGGCAATTTCTGCCAGTAAGGTAGCCGTACTAACCCAACCGATACGCAAATCCTTGCGAAGCAACGCTGCCGGAATGATGTAAAGGGCGTCCAGCAAAATGAGCAGGGAGAGCACCCTCACTACCGGCACAACTTCTTCGTTGCCCAGCAACCCAGCCCAAAAGTGCGCGTTGGGGAAAACAAGTAAAAATAGCAGGGAACTGATTATCATGTTGGTCAGAAAGGCAGGAAAGGCTGTCTGGCGGCGGGGGAGTTTGGTATGTATCAGGGCTGAGTCCATACCCAGGCCGGAGAATAAATTGGTGGCGGTGAAAACAAGCATGGCTAAAGCAACAACCCCAAAATCGTGGGGGTCGAGTAAACGGGCCATGATAATGCCGGAGATGATGTTGATGGGACGAATGAGGAAGGTAACGGCCGTCATGGCCAGCGTGCCACGTGCTGTTTGCAATTTCAGATTGCTAATGGCGCACCTCCCGTCAAATAATTGACTGCCCGTTGTACGCGCAGGGCAGATTGGTGAATGTAGGCTGGTATCCAGGTGACTGGGCGTGTTCCGTATAATTGCTGCCGGGCGAGAAAAGCGATGTCCATCAGTCCACGTTCAAGTTGACACCATTCGTAAAGGCGACGATGTTGGGCAAGAGAAACGGCCGTATTTTGTGCAGCATACACAGCCAATGCATCCTGCTCAACACTGACAGGAGCACGGTTCAACAACGTTGCCAGGTCTGTATGAGGCAAACCAATACCAGCCCACTCCCAATCAATTAACTTAAAGAAAAATGGAACACGCCTCTGAATATAAATATTGGTCACATGAAAATCGCCATGAATGGGCTGGAGCCTGGCTGGATCGTGAAATTCATCGGCAATGAGCAGGCGAGCTAACGTAATCCAGTTATCCATCAGCACAGAAACGGCCGTTTCTGGCACATGCTCCAGATACTCCGTCAAATTTGTCCATATATAAACCGTCAGTGCATCCGCAAACGCCTGGTCATACCGGATAAGCGACGACTCACCTACTGCACCAGCCCACCAGAACAACCGTTCATGCACTTTGGGCAATGCTGACACCGCTTGCAACACCCAGCGATAACGGCGGCGCAACTGTCGGGCCTGATTGCGGCTCAATGGTTCATACCAGCGCCCCAAATCCTCAAGCAAATACCGATAATGGTGGCCGGGAACCAGCTCTTGCGCCAGATAGACAGCAGGAATATATGGCTGAAGTGTTTCGGAAGAATAGGCCAGGAATTCCGGCAAGCCAGGGCATACCGGAAAATCGGCAAGTGCAGGTATGTGGGATTCGGTGTAGATGGCATTTTTGTAGATGAGAGAATGGGAACGGCCGTTTACCGCCCGCACATACACACGGAACGCCCCGGCTTGCTTCCAGCCCGACAAATGCACATGAGCAGCTTTTTGCAAAGGCGAACCAAGCAACTCCCGACACACCTTATCCACCACCAACCAGGGCAGCCCATCTGGCAGACCAGATACAGGTTGAGGACGGTTTACCCAACGCCGCCACAACCGCCCCAGGCGAGTCAGTATGATACGGTCCAGTCGGCCTAGTTTTTGCACCACTGTCATCACGCCACCTCCTCCACACCGTACCCCAATTGAGCCAGCATATTTGCAGCCACTTGCATAATCGTTCGTTGCTGGGCTGCACTTAATTGATGTGACCATTTGTGATTCATGTTAGTCAAGCGGGCAGGCAAAAGGCGGCGAAATTCGGCCGTGTCTGCCAATCCAACGAATGCCAAAATTTGGCCAATCGTGGTGCCGGGAGACTCGACAAGCTCTTCATAACGGATTTCCAGATACCGGTCAGCAAATAAATGCCGGTTTTCCAGAATAACAGCGACATCCCGTTGCCAGTGGCGAATGCACAATTCAATTGGGTCATTGCCAGCAGTTGCCCAATCGGTCGGGGTTTGCCCTAACCACCACACTCGGATATGTGGCCACCAACGCACTCGGGCTAACGAGGCCGCCACCGCTCGCCCATCTCGAATAATGTGTACAAAGCGGGCATCGGGAAAAAGTGCATTGATGAGTCGTATGTGCTGGTTGTTTGTAGTTTGCTTGGCCAGGAATCGGGTTTTACCGGTGTAGTACAGGTGTGTCTGGATAATGTGGTGGAAGCGATGTGTTATTTGGGGGGTAAGGTCGTTTTCGCTGAGAAAACGGCCGTTATCCAACCCCACATAAGCATGATAAATCCGATTGGCCTCGCTGGGGCGCAACGATGGTCGGGTTCGCTGCCAGAACTGCCGTTTCATCCACTGCCCCAGAACAGGCAGATCAACCAGACGATGAGTAGTTGCCAGCCAGGGCCAAGACGGCCGTTTTTCTGTCAGGTTAGAAAACCAGCACACATCCTCATGCATGGCCAACAAGTTGTAGAGCAATGTCGTACCAGACCGTCCTGCACCCACAATAAAAATTGGGTGGTAAATGGTTGATGATTTTTTCATGATGTTGTCTCCAAAAACGGCCGTACTTCTTGCCCTCGTTCTCGCAATACACGCATCAACACATATGGCCGCACATATTTCCAATAAGGCACACGCACCCCATTCAACAAATGAAACAACAACCAGCTTGTATGCGGCACAGATACATCCCCCCATTCCGGCGGAAACTCATATCCCCACATTTTCATGAACGGACCAAACACACGCACAGCCCGACGCCTGACTTCCGGGGTGTCATAATAACTCAGGTACGTTTGGCGTTTGCCGGCTGTTTTGTTCACCACTGGCAACGGCCGTTGTGGCTCCAGACCAATCAGCCTCAATACACGCTCAAAATCTGCCGCCAAATGTTCAAATCGAATCACAAAATCACAACGGGAATGTGTGATTGCGCTCCAATTGTTGTATGGCCAGCTATAAAATCGCAAGAAATAAGCAGCAAACCCGGCATCTTGCTGACGAATGTACCGAAAGCGGCGCAAACGCGGAAAATTAACCAGACGAGTAAAGAAACGGCCGTTATCAATCGCCGAAAACTGCCCCTTATGATCATTTCGATACTTAAAATAAAGACTCACCGCATCATCCAGCGGATTGCGAATACCCGAAAAGACAAAATAATCGCGCACTTTTTTAGGAGCTATTCGCCACAACTCCTCTAGCGTGGCATGTCGATACAAAACCGGCACACCCCCATACAACTCACACAACTCATGGCTAACCGCTGTGGAGCCAGTGCGCGGCAACTCTACAAACACATAACGATACTGATGACTGATAATCATATGGTTTCTCTCGTCAACTGACCGTCCACTCCCAATAACGGCCGATACACCAGCCTCTCATACATGGCCGCCACATCATCCCACGACAACCCCTGCCGCATTTGCTGCGCCCGTTGTCGGCAACGGTGCAAAAACGGCCGATCCAGCACAAACCGCGCCATCCCCTCGGCCAACGCTGCTGCTGTATCTGCCACCAGCAACCCATTTACCCCTGCCATTACCACATCCCGATGCGTTGCCACATCCGTAGAAAGAATAGGCAATCCCAGCGCCCGATATTCCAGCACCTTTATCGTCGGCTGATAATGCCAGGTCGGTCGATCAGGCACATATGCCAGGCCCACATCATACTCTGCCAACAACGCCGGTATCTGCTCATATGGCACAGCAGGCAAAATCGCCACCACATCCCCCACCCCCATCTTATCCACCACCTGCCGGTAATACCCATCGCTTGTATCCGGCCCAACCAGGTGCACACAAAAATCGGCCGTTTTTTGCCGCAAGAGCGCCGCCGCTTCAATTACCCGTTCCAGATTTCGCAAACGGCTCAACGTCCCTACATAAACAAACCGCACTCGTTCATCATCAGCCACCACACGCACATACGGCTGACGCACAAACGCCAAATCCACCCCAACAGGCACAACCACCCCTCGCCGCGCCCAATCCTCACCCAAAATTCGTCGGGCAGCTGCTTCATGGCAAAAACAAGTGCGCGGATACACAAACCGGGTGTAAATCTGACGACTCGTTATTTGTGCCCGCTCTTTTAATCGCACACGCCACGCCTTGCTAACCGCCTCATTTATCTGGCGAATGTCATACACAAACCGCATACGGGGTGGCATAAATAAAGGTAACAACCACGCAAAATGATTGGTATTCACCTGGACAATATCTGGCCGATGCTGGCGCAAAAAACGGCGCACTTGCCAGATAAACAAGAAGTAGCCAAGGCGGAGAAACAAGGCGCGAAGTAATGGCACACGCCGAAGAGCGGAGGGCAAAATATGCCAGGGACCGGGTATAACCGCAAATTGCTGGTTGCCATCATACCAATGGAGGTCGCCAGTGTCGGTGCGGGTACCTACCCACACTGTATGGCCACGACGACGAAGCGCGTTCGCCAATTCCTGATAAACAGGATTTGGTTTTCGGGAATAAAAGTGAAAGAGTGCAATATGCATGGTTTTCTCACACAACTCTGTGGCGAGCGCGGTTGATGCGCTGCCAAAAACCGACTGGATCGAGTGAAAAACTGTGCATAGCCCGAAGAACGGCCGTTATTGGCTGACGCCGATACCAATACACCCGTGCCAATCCCCAATATGCACCGGCCAGACGCCGTTGCAACACCTGCCTGTGAGCAGCAGGCAAATGTGAAAAACGACGTAAAATATCCCGATATAGCCATACCTGCATCCACCGCCCATCCTGAGCCAGCGGCGCATGGGAAGCCGTCAATCGTTGCTCATTAGCCGTGGCGGTCATGATTGCCCCAATGCTATTGACAGCACAGGCCGCCCCGCCTAATCCCAATTTCAGAAACAAATGGGTATCTTCCCGTGTATGCAGGCGTGGCCAGCAACCACCCGATTCCAGATAGGCATCTCGCCGAAAAACGGTGGACTGAAGCATCATGGGCTGTATCCGCATAAGTACCCATTCAGTGGCATCGTCCACGTAGCAATGGGGTTCGTTGATGTGAAAGCTGGCGCGTTCCCATTGCCGATGTTGTGGCTCGTTGGGGGGACGAATGGTGTCGGCAAAGTAGAAGCGGGCACGGCCGTTTGTGGCCTGAATGGCAGCAGCGATATGGGTCAGGTGATCTTCGTGCCAGTAGTCGTCGGAATCGAGGAAGGCAATCCAGGGTGAAACGGCCGTTTCCACTCCCAGATTTCGGGCTGCGGCTGCACCCTTGTTGGTCTGAAACACATATCGTACCCGATCAGCATATGCCCGTACCACTACGGCCGTTTCATCCGTAGAGCCATCATCCACCACCACAATTTCTGCTGGTGGGTATGTTTGTCGCAAGGCACTTTCAATCGCCCGCTTCACCAATTCCTGCCGATTCCAGACAGGTATGACCACACTAATTGGCAGCATCTACCACCTCAGAATATTCATCCTGCATGCCCGATTTTGAGGCCGCCGCCGACAAATAGCGACGAGAGAGCCAACGCCATGCCCAAACCAAATCATGCCACAGCCGTTTGCGACTACGCCACACCCAATAGACCATATGCCAGTGACATTTTGCCCGTTCTGACAAAGAGAGAGGCACTCGCCAGATAACACGCCACGTGGCCCAAAACTGGTGCCAGTTGGGAAAAACCAGCCTGTTGGCTGCCGCAGGATTGAACCAGACAACACGTTGATGGCGAGACGGCCGTTCTGCCACTGAGCTCTGGTTATGCAAGCGATGATAAAAAAGCACTTCCGGAATCTCGTAAAATGGCCCATACAACCCCAACTCCGCCAACAAAGTGCGGTCCGAATCCGGGAAATAGTCAATCAGGCGTGTACGTACCAGGACAGACCGACGGATAAGCCCAAAAACCTCCTCACACGTGTACACCGGACGCACCAGAGCCAGGTCCCGAAATCGGGCGTGGGGCTGTGGCAAGCCAGCACGGGTAACTGCCTGTCGGGTTTGAATCCGCTGACTGTGCTCGTCCACATCATCAAACCAGCAAAAACACAGGACGACTTCCGGACGTGAATCCAAAATCTGAACGCACTTTTCCAAAAAAGTATTGGCCAGATAGTCGTCGGCGGCAGCCCACTTGAAGTATTGACCACGCGACAGGGCAAAGACACGGTTATAATTCCAGGCTGCCCCCCGATTTTCATGATGTCGTTCGTATTGAATACGGCCGTCTTTGGCAGCATACGCCCGGCAAATGGCTTCTGTCTGGTCAGTTGAGCCATTATCAGAGATGATCAGCTCAAAATCGGTAAATGTTTGTGCCAAAATCGAGTTTATGGCTTGTGCCAGATACCTTTCTCCATTAAATACAGGCAGCCCAATGCTGACTTTTGGATGTTCAGGGTTCATGGTTCATCCTTTCGTGCGGTGCATTTCATGCTTCAGTTCGCCTTTCGGCATATCAAGTTTTTGTGAACAACCTGCTTGTTTCTGGCAACGATGAGAGTAAAGCGTTTATATTCAGGTTATCTGATGAGAATTACAAATTGGCTTACACCGTCTCATATAGCCGCTCGTATGCCCGGACAATTTGGGGCCAGAGATAGTTTTCTCGTACCCAGTTTTGGGCGTTCTGGCCCATACGGTGCATCTCTTCAGGATGTGCCAGTGCCCAGGTGAGTTTTTGCCGCAAATCATCAGGATCGGCCGAATGGAAGTAAAGTAGCTGGTCGGAGAAGGCGGCTTTGTTTTCGGGAATGTCGCTACACAGGATAGGTGTGCCACATACGGCCGTTTCCAGCAACATCATGGACATTCCTTCTACCAGGGAGGGGAACACAAACAAACGCGCCGCTTTTACCAGACCAAACAGTGTACCTTTGTCGGCAACAAACGGCACAAACCGGACACGTTCGTCGGCCATTTGCCGCAGCTTTTGCTCATATGCCGGAATGTGCCCCATATCTCCTACGATAACCAGTGGCAGGTCTGTCTCCAGTTGGCGATAGGCTTCCAGCAAGAGATGGCAACCTTTGGTGGGAATGATGCGTCCGGCAGCGAAGAGAATAAACTGGCCGGGCTGAATGTGATACCGCTGCATAAGGGAAACGGCCGTTTCCTCATCTATCTCTGCTTCTTCAGCCACCCCATTCGGCAAATACACAACAGGCCGATGATATTGCTGCCTGTAATACTCTGCCAGTGGCAAAGAAACCGTTGTCCGCTGATTAGACAACATGACAAACGGGTATTCCATCAATTGAATCAGCCTTCGGGCTACACGCCCCCATTTTTCGCGCGCCTGTGCTGCTCCATGCGAAGTGGAAATAACCCTGTACCGCAGGCGCAGCAATGGCAACACAAAACATGCTTCCACATTATGAACGTGTACCATGTGATAATTGCCAAACAAAAGGGCATGCAAAGCAGAAATCAGGTACAGAGAAAAGGCGTGTAAATGCTTGCCTGGCAGGAAGGGCATCCGCACCAGGCGCACGCCAGGGATGTATGTGTGGGGTGGTACATGTCGCTGGCTGCAATAGACTACTGGCTGGTATCGTTGCAAGTCCAGTCGCCGTACAATGGCTTCAACAACACGATCGACGCCTGCCTGTGATGGCAAGCCTTTGATGCCTATGTAAGCGATTTTCTTGGGCATTGGTCACTCTCCTGCACTAAAGACGGCCGTTTCTGTTGCATGTGCTGCTCGTTTTTGGGCCAGCAATTCCTGATACAGACTCATCGTTTGCTGGTAATGTCGCTCCGGATTATTCACGCGGGTTACTTGCAAACGGCCGTTTTGCCCCATTCCTCTGGCCAGTTCGGGGCGTGCCCACAAAAACCGTATCTTTGTCACCAATTCGGCCGTGTCGCCGGGCCTGAACAACAACCCCGTTTGCCCCTCATGCACCAATTCCGGAATCCCGCCAATTCTGGAGCCAATTACGGGCGTGCCACAAGCCAGTGATTCCAATACTGACATGGGATAGTTTTCATACCATTCCGAAGGGACAACGGTAAAACGGGCACGTCGAATCAAGTCCACCAATTCGGCCGTTTTCAAATGCCCCAACAGTTCTACATGGGTCAGGTCATGCTTGCGAATAAACGCCTCTGCCCACGTCCGCAACTCACCATCACCAGCCACCAACAAGCGAGCCTGCCGAACTTCACACATTGCCGTCAACAACGTCTTAATCCCCTTAATCCCCACCAGTCGCCCACTAAACAAAATGTAATCTTCAGGCTCATCACACGGCCGAAAACGATCCACATCTATAAAATTGGGAATATGTACCACCGGATTGGAAATGCCATATTCCTTCAGCTTGTGCTGCAAAAACTGACTGGGCGTTATAAACACATCCACATTACGCTCATAAATCCGCCATGCCTTGTGTATGGTCGCTTCCAGAGCGGCTAATAAACTGGCAGCAAGGGAGCCGCGTTTGCAACGATAGCGGACGGCATTGTAATAACGATGTCCTTTGCACGCTTCGCAAATACGGCCGTTTGAGACAAAACTGGTATTCGGGCATAACAGCTTATAGTCATGCAACGTTTGTACCACCGGAATACCCGCCCGCCGCAGCACGGGCAACACAGAAGGGGACATTTCATGAGCAATGCCGTGAACATGCGCAATGTCTGGTTTGGTTTCGGCAATGAGAGCCGCCAGGCGATCTCGTGCTTCGCGGGAGTAAACAACGCGCTCCAACACTGTCCATTTGTCCCGCCAGCTTCCACCTTGCCGCAATCGCTCCGGGAAATTGATGTGGCTGATAAAATGGGAAGCATATGGTGTTGGTCTGTTGCGCTCATCTGTCATGCAAAAGGGGATGACCTCGTGTCCGTGTGCAGCAAGCAAAGCCATCAGGTCTAAAAAGCACCTTTCGGCACCACCACGCAAATAAAAGAAGCTGTTGATCATCAAAATTCGCATTATTGCACCTCTGGCTGATTGGCAGGAATATGTGCTAATGATCCTGTCAATAAGGCGCGATGCAGCTTTTGGGCAGATGCTTGCCATGTCCATTGGCGCGCAACTTGTGCGGCGTCGGCAGCAAGGCGGGGCAGCTGTTGGCGGTTTTCCCAAAGCTGGTGCAGAGTGTGACGTATGTGTACAGGGTCTGGGGATTCTATCCAGAAGGCGAAACGGCCGTTTCCCACCACTTCTGTATGACACACATTCCTCATAGCCAAAACCGGCATCCCCGCGGCCAAATATTCAAACAACTTGACCGGGCTAGATGCCTGGTACTTTATTAGCGAATGGGCTGGTAGCGAAGTAACGCCAACATGCGCCTGCGCCAGCCGTGTGGGGATTTCGGTGTGGGGTATTGGTGGCAGCACAGTCAGGGCTGACTTGTTGGCCTTTGCCAATGCCGTCAATCGGTCGGCATCATCCCCATCGCCAATTAACGTCAGTGTGAAACGTGCGCCTTCCTTATTGGCAGCAATAACAGCTTCTGCTAACGGGGCCAGATTTCGTTCTCGCATTAAACGGCCGATGTAAATGAGCTGAATTGGTTCGTCTGGTGCAGGCCATTGTCGCTGTTGCTGGCAGGGAGCAAACTGTTCTGGCAGGACGCCAGATGGCCAAATACCCCATAGCTGGTGGGGTGGAATTTGCACCAGGCGGGCCATACGCGGGGTAATGGCGGTTTGTCCATCGGCCAGACGTGTGGCCAGTCGATACACAAGCCGGTAAAGTTGTCGGCGCAGGCGTAATTTGAGCGTGCCCTGGCTGAAGTCGGGAAGATCGCGTGAATCCATGACAAAAAACGGCCGTTTTTCGCCCCACATCTGCCGCCAGAGCATCCACGGGAACAGCCACAATGCCGAAATTTGATGAAACAACACCACATCCACATCCTGAATCATCTGCCATAACAGACGCCACACCCCCAAATGAAATACCCATTGCCCCCAAAAATACACAGGGGGATGGGGAACACAACAAATCTCTACACCGTTGCGTGTATAACGGTCCGGGCTTCCCTTGCCGATCAGGCAAACACGCCAACCCAACTGGTGCAGTTCGGCAGATGTGGCCAGCCAGGTAATAGCATCCAGACTGGTGCGGGGATTAATGGTAGAAACCCAGAGCAAAAACGGCCGTTTTTCTTCCCTCATGCCACTTCCTCCCCAGCCGGTTCCACCCTCTGAACCTGATTCAAAACAAACCCCAACACACACCAATACAAAATCATAGGCACAGCAAAATCCCACACCCGGTGATACCACAACCAAAACGGCCAAAACAGCGTAAACAACAACGTCCCATACAACAAAATCGCCAAATCAGTATGCTGCGCCCGCATTGCTTCGCGCCACAAACGCCCCACAAGCCACAACACAACACCAGCAAACGCTGCCAGCCCCGTCATCCCCATTTCCTGCATCATCACCAACAGACTTGTTCCCGATGTCAGCCCGTAATACCCTTGCAACAACCCCTGACCAGCTATCCCCAACGAAACACTAGAACTGCGCGAACCCAATCCTGTGCCAAATAAAAAGGTAACGCCATCCTGCTGAATAATGTTCCAGCCGTATCGCAAGGCAAAATTGCGCCCCAGCCGATACCGCCCGCCGCCTCGCCCGCCATCCGTATCCAGATATTCCAGCGTTGTTTCCAAATTCAGGTATTCTTCAAATCGGCGCTTCCCCCTTCCCTCGGCAATAACAATGTTATATAGAGAAATAAACGCATAAGAAATTACAACAAATGAAACAACGTAAATTATCAATCGGCGCACCTGACCGCCTCGAATCATGTGAACGGATAATGTGCCCAATCCCAACAAAACAAGCACCGCCGGAAATGCCTTGATTTCGCTCAGGGCACTGGCTGCCATACCACACCCCAAAGCGAATAGCAAAACTCGCCAGTTTCCAGTTACCAACCAGTTTCCTAAAGCCAGGCAAATCACAAATGCCAGGAAGAAGATAAGTGGCCCGACCCCCCGCCGGCCAAATGTTCCGGCCAGATCGTCCCCTGGTGTTTGTCCATTCAGATATTGCCATAGCTGGAACAGAAGGTTGGCGGCCAGTAGCCACATGCAAAATCGCCATAGTTGTCCGGCAAGCTTTTCTGGCCAGTAGGGATGTTGGTAGGCATAAAGCCCCATCATGGGGTATTTGAACATACGCATCCAACCCCATAAGGTGGCGCTTAATCCCTGTCCTTGTAAAACGGCCGAAGCAATGCCCAAAGTGGAAAGCCCCAGAATAAGAACGGCCGCTTTGGGGATGCGATTGAATACCAGCATTCGCAATACAGCCAAAACGATAACCAATATCGTGGCCACGTCCCCTACCCAGCGCAAGGAAGCAGGTAAATATCCCTTCCAGATAAAATAAGGTGTCAGCAACTCTGTGAAAAAGGCTACCAGCAAGAACAAATCGTACTGTACCCAAAGGCCAGGGGTATAGCTCTTTTTATCCAGCCGCAAACGATAATATGGTGGAATAATGGTGCTTAGTCGCATACGTCGTATCCTTTGCGCCAAATGGTCAGGCGACGTTGTAGCCAGGTTTCCACTACGCGCACATCATCTACCAAAAATTCCCAGATAAGCTGGCGAAGTTCTGGCGAAAAATAGGGTTTTTTGTCCAGATGGCCGGAAAGGCGACGGCGTACTGGTTGGCGAATGGTAGCGGGAATAAACGGCCGTATTGCCTGAAATGCACGAGTGTGGACAAGTTTTCGGATGGTATCGTGGCGCAAGTACCAATGGCCAGTGGTTTGATGCCGTACCACTGGCTCATCAGTGGGAAAGGCATGGGGATCGATGCCCAAAAAGCGGGCGACCTGGTGCAGGGTGGTTGTCTGATCAGCTATGTAGTCCTCGAATATGAGCAAGAGGATGTTTTCGGGGGGGAAGTGGCGCCGATACGGCCGTATTTGTACGGCATATCGGCTACGGTTGATATAGCAGGGGTAATCGAAAACGGCCGTTTCCGGTGGTTCCTTAATCCATCCCCGCACCAGATCATGCGCATAACCAGAAATAACCCGCTCTACCGGTTGCCGCATGATGTAAATCAGCTTCAAATCCGGGTTATATGCCTGCAACCGGGCTGGAGTTCCTTGCCATTCCGGCAAAAAAGTGTACATCGTGGAAGCCTCTCCCAACAGTTGGCCAGGCAAAGGATCAAACAACCGGTGATATTCATCCAGGCGCGACTGCCAATCTGTGACAGCATTAAAGAAACCCGGCTCCTTGATACGGGCAAAGCAAACCTGCGGGTGTGCAGCCAGTTGTGCAGCCAGGCTGGTTGTGCCGCACTTTTGTGCCCCAATGATCATGAAGTCAACCCGCTTCACATCTGTTCGCTTATTTTTCGTCTTGTAGTGCACGACCATAACGAATCACTATTTCCATAGTAGTGTGTGGCGGAAGTTCAACATCGAGGCGTAAAAAGCCATTAGCCAGGGTATAAGGAAAAGAACGGCCGTTTACCACCACATCTTTAATAGGCACATTTAACGGCTCTTCCTTCTGCACGTGATACACCCGCCGTTCATCCGATTCATTGACCACAATCAAATGATTACTGGAAAACATCCAGACATCCACACTCCCATCATCATTTTGCTTTTCCAGATACAACCGACGCACAATATTCCCCAAACTCAGCCATGTCACATCGCCATACAACCCATTTATCTGGTCAGCAATCGGGCTAAACGAATCAATCCCACCAGAAAACAACTCTCCTACATGAGAATTCAGCAAAACCGGCCTATCCAGAAACAAACGATACACGGGCGTCAGCGGATCATATAAGGCAGGATCGGGAATAGGCCGACGGCGAACCAGGGGAAATCCGGCATATTCAAACGTTGCCGGATACATCAGATAGTCCCACCGATCTGAACCAGGGGCATCCAGCGGTTTGATGTTTCCCTGCACCACAGCCAGATAGTTGTATTGCTTAAGCACCTCAAAGGTGGGCGCAGGAGAAATACCCCAAGGAAAAACCATAATCCGGTCAAAGGGAATACCTGTGCGGGACTGATGCAAAATAAGACGGGAGAGACCTTCTTTAATATCGGCTTCTTGCTCAAAGAGTGGCCGGGCTGGCCATTGGTCTGTTTCGTCTGTCTCGTATCGGTAAAACTCGTATCCGTCAGCATTGTTGCCATGTTGCACCAGGGAAAAGTATTCTGGATATTGCTTAAAGAGAGAGACAATGCCACCTTCAGACGTTTCCCAGTAACGTGGAATAAACGCAATGGTTGTATGAAAATTATGCTGTTGCATCTCGGCCAGTAATAAGCGATAGTCCATGAAACGGAGTGAGCCGCTCATGTTGTTTTGCAAAGGAGGGTCGTCTATGGTGAGGTTGGCGTAATCTTCGTCCCGGTGCCAGACTTCGTTGCCTAGCATGTAGCGCATGGCAAACATGAGGGGGATGATTTTGGTAAAGTCGGTCTGGCTGAAATAAAGTGTGGTCAGGGTTGCTTCGTCAATGGATTCGGCAGGCATACCGGCATCGAGAAAAATCCAGCCTTGCCCCATTGGCTGTGCGGCAAAGATGGTATAGGGTTGTCCGTTATTGTCGGTGGCTGTGATGAGGGGGATGAAGGAATCGGCCGTTTTGGCCACCAGTGCAAAATCTGCCTGCCGTATTGGTCGGTCAAACTCAATGTGCTGATCGGTAAATTCTCGTGTTATCTGAGGCATGGCAGTGGTAACGTACCATTCTCGCTGGCTATCTTCGGGAGAAATAACGGCCGTTATTCCATCCTCTGTCAGCTCTTGCACAGAAGACAAATTCGACCATCGAGTCAACTTGCTCACAAATACCCCAACGCCACCATAAACCACAGCCTGCCGCAACAACGACAGTTCCGCCGAATCAAAATTGGCTGGGCGCAATGTATTGCTGCTAATACCAATCAGCCGAAAATAATCACCAGCCCGATCCCGCAAAAGGTCATCGGTCAACTCCACCTGGCTGACATCCACACGGCGGCACAACAAACCATAATAAGTGGCAATGCGACAAAAATTGGTATCGAAAGGCTGGGGGGCTGCACTGTCATAAAGGAGGAGCACATCGGTTATATCAACTTTTTGGGAAGAAGCAGGTTGAAGTTGGGGCAAGGTGTTGGCTCGTGTGGGGGCGAGGTCAAGGGAAAGGGTAGCATTTGAAGCAGTGGCAACAGGAATAGGTGTGGGATCGAAAAGTGTGGTACGAGGGAAAACGGCTGTTTCCGCCCCATCACCACCTGCCAGCAACGCACCAGCCATCACCACCAGCCCCCCCAACAACAAAGAAAACAACAATACACCAGCCCATTCCGCCCTACGTGTCACCATTATCAATACGCCCGCACACCATTCTGTTCTGCTCGATTGACCACCACACCAATCGAACGAACATTCACATTCAAAAGCTGATCACGCACCGCCACCACAGCCTCTCGGCGCGAACGCGTACGCGCCACCACCAAAATCACATGATCCACCTGTGGCGCCAACACAGCCGCATCCGTCACCGACAACAATGCCGGTGTATCCAGCAACACCACATCATACGATTCCTTCAGCTCCGCCAACAGCTCCCACATCCGCGCAGAACCTAACAATTCCGTCGGATTGGGTGGCAACGGACCACTGGGAATAACAGCCACTCGCGGAAAAGCTGTTTCCTGAATCACATCAACCAATGAAACACCTTCGGCCAACGCACTTGTCAGCCCCAAATCATTGGGCAGGTCAAAAATTTTGTGCATAGTGGGCAACCGCATATCACAATCCACCACAGCCACCCGCCGTCCCGATTGAGCAATAATCACTGCCAGATTGGCGACAATAGTAGATTTGCCTTCACCACGTTCGGCACTTGTCACCAGCAACGTATAGGGGCTTTGTTGCTGGTCAGGACTCAGAATATTGGTGCGTAGTCGCCGAAACGCCTCCAAATGGGGTTGAAAGCCATTTCCCAAATGAACAATCTGTAATTTGCCATTTTCAGCATCCGGAATCTTGCCCAATGTGGACAAGCGAGTAGTTTCTTCGATTTCTTGTGTGGTGTAGAGGCGTGTATCTAAATTCTCGAACAAAAACGCCAGGCCAATACCACCAACCAGACCACCCAATATCCCCATTGCCAGGTTCAGGTCATAACGAGGGCGAGCGGGTTGTCTGGGTGTGTAAGCCGGCTCAACGACAGAAACTGTGTTGGCCCGTAATGCCTCTCCTACCCGTGCGTTTTCGTATTGCTCAAGCAGGGTGGCATAAGTACGCTCTTTCAGGGCAATTGATTGGCTGGCGGCCGTAATGGCCACTGAATTGTCAGGGTCCTCAATGAGTAATCGTTCGTATTCCTGGCGAGCTGTGTTGAGTTCTCCTTCAATTTGCTGAATTTGTTGGCGCAAAATTTCCTGTGTGGTTTGCCCGTTGCCGCTATATAGCTGTCGGCTTTGCTCAATGAGTAAAAAGGCAGCCGCATCGGCTACCTGACGGGCTGTGGTTGGATCGGTGGCTTCGGCTTTGACTTTGATGAGTTCGGTGTCGGGAATGAGCTCTACTTTGATAACCGGCGGTTCGCTTAAATTGAGTTGTTGCATGATGTCGCTGCGAACGCTGCCGCTGGTGATGATTTGGGCGTAGGTGTTGATAAGTCGTTCGGTGTAGCCGATATCCGGACGGCCGTATTCGATAACGCCGCTACCTATTGTTGCCACGCGCAATGTGGTGGCAGAAACATAAACGGGTGTTGTGGTAAAAGTGAAAATCGCCGCGATGGCTGTGGTAATAACGGCCGTTACCAACACAATCCACCGCCGTCGCCACAAAATAGACAAATACGTTCTCAATTCCATAGTCAATCCCCCGTTACAGTTGTCACAGCCGGGTGTGATAACTGCACGTCTGTCGCAAACGCACCAATTGCCTCTACGACATACTCCACCGCTTCCGGCAGCAATTCCGGATACATTGGCAACGATAAAATTTCAGATGACAATCTTTCTGATACTGGAAAATCTCCTGGCTTATAACCCAAATCAGCAAAAGCAGGCTGTAAATGTACGGGAGTTGGATAGTGCAATCCCGTTGCAATCCCCCATTCACGCAAATAACGTTGCATCTCATCTCGCTGATTTGTACGAATGACGTACAGGTGATACACCGAGGTCGCCCAATCTGGTTCAAGAGGCGTAATTACAGGCAAACCTGCCAGCAACTGATTGTACTGTTCCGCTATTCGTCGCCGGGCAGCATTCCACGCATCCAACTGGGGCAACTTGACACACAACACTGCTGCCTGCAAGGTGTCCAGCCGATGATTAAAGCCTTTAATTTCATGCCGATATTTCACCCGCTGACCTACATTACGCAAAAGACGAATTCGATCGGCCAAATCCAGGTCGTTGGTGACCACTGCGCCCCCATCGCCATATGCACCCAGGTTTTTGGCTGGATAAAAACTGAATGCGGCTGCATCTCCCAAACTTCCTGCCCGTTTACCTTTATAGAAAGCACCATGTGCCTGACATGCGTCTTCGATAACGCGCAAGTCATAGTAGCGAGCAATCTCCAGAATGGGGTCCATGTGTGCTGGCTGACCGTATAAATGGACAGGAATAATGGCACGAGTTGCCGTAGAGATAACACGCTCTAGCTGCTGAACGTCCATATTGCAGGTATCTGGGTCCACATCCACCAAAATTGGTCGGGCACCAACGGCCGTTATAGCCAGCACCGTAGCTACAAACGTGTTCGCCACTGTGATAACTTCATCGCCAGGACCAATACCATATGCCCGTAAAATCAATTCCAGTGCCGAATAACCGGAATCCACACCAACGGCCGTTTTCGCCCCGCAATATTCAGCAAAAGCCGACTCAAACGCTGCAACTGCCTCCCCCAACACAAAATCAACTCGTGCCAACACATTGGCAATCGCTTCGTCCACATCTTCTTTAATAGATGCATACTGCGCCCGCAAATCCACAAATGGTACTTCTATCTTTTTCACCTCTTACTTCTCCCGTTGTGTTTATTTTTCATGTTGTCTGGCTCGCCGATCACGGCCGTTTACATACGCCCGCCCCTCCGGATCATGTGGGCAAACCAGTTCATCTACCAACTTGGCCACACGGGCAGGATTGCCATAAACCACTGCTTTAGGGGGAACATCCCGCGTCACTACACTCCCCGCCCCCACAAGAGCATACTCACCAATCACCACTCCCGGCAAAATCGTCACATTTACCCCAATTCGCGCCCCCTTTTTAATGGTTGGTCCCTGCTCACGGGTACAATCTGGGCATAGCGGGTGGGGATCATTGGCAATAGTTACTCCGGGCGCAATGAACACATCGTCTTCGATGGTGGTAAATTGAGCAACATACACATTGGAATGAATACGCACCCGGTTGCCAACGCGACATCCATAATCAATAACCGAATTACTCCAAATCCCCACATCATCCCCAATGATGTTTTCTTCGCGAATAATGACGTTGTGCCCTGTTTCCAGCCCATACCCAATGGTTGACCCGGCGTAAATAATAGTACCGGCTCGTAAATGGGCGTTTGTACCTAGCCGCAAGGTAAAATCCGGAATAGGACGACCTGTCATGTACCCCAGAATTACGTTGTCGTCTATCTGCACAGAACCATCAATCTGAACATGTGGCGGAATATCAAACATTGAGTGCACCCTGCTGGAAACGGCCGTTTCCCACCACCGGATACAAACTCGAAGCCACCGGTATCACCTTCCCATTTTGCGCCAGCGACTCCTGTGCCGCCTCCACAATTTCAACCACACGCAACCCATTAAATGCTCCCGTTTGCGGTTCCTTCCCCTCTTGCACACACGTCAAAAAATGCTGGCACTGCACCCGCAACGGCTCCTCAAAATGAATATACGGAATCACCACATCGCCATAGTGATACGCAAACTGAAACTCCCCAAACGTATCCGTTCGCCGAATCGCCTTCACCCCCTTGTCATACACCTTAATCTTTTCCAGGCTCTCTACATCATCATAAATCACCATCTTTTTGCTCCCCACCACCGTTACTCGCCGCGTCTTACACGGATCCAACCAGCTCAACCGTACATGCGCCAGCAAATCATCCGGAAAAACAAGCGTCAGATACGCCACATCAGCAATCCCTTCTTGCACACATCCACTCCCCCATGTACTAACCTGCAACGGCTCCTGCCCTAAAACAAAACGCAAAATAGACACCGCGTGTGGCGCAAGATCCCAAACCACATTCACTTTCGTCTGAAACAATCCCAGGCTGGCCCAAACTGCATCAATATAATGCACACGACCTATCTCACCACTGGCAACCATTTCCTTTAGCACATGAACGGCCGGGTTATACTCAAATGTATGCCCCACCATCAAAACCCGGCTTTTTTGCCGTGCCAACAACAGCAATTCCCTTGCATCCTGGCTCCTGGTAGTCAGCGGTTTTTCCACCAACACATGATGCCCTTTTTCCAGGCACTCCCGTGCCAGCCTGAAATGCGTATGTGGCGGTGTAGCAATTACAATCGCATCCAGATCTAACTGAAAAAGATTTGTGTAATCTCGCGTAGCTACTTGAATCTGGGGATAACGACTCTGGATATGCTTTAGTCTGTCTCGTTGCAAGTCGGCCACAGCAACAACTTCGGATTCAGGTAATTCCACAAAATTACGAATCAGGTTGGGTCCCCAATACCCACATCCAATAACACCTACTTTAATTGTCATATCAGCGCGCCCCCTTGCCGCGCAAAACAGCCGGTACAGTCATGGCAAGAATGTACAAATCGAACCAAAAAGATTGCCGTCTAATGTAATCAAGATCCATCGCTACCATTTCATCAAAGGTTGTTGCACTACGCCCCTTGACTTGCCACCAACCGGTGATTCCTGCCATTGTGTTTAGTCGTTGCCGATGCCATGGTTGATATAAAGCCACCTCATATGGCAGGGGAGGACGAGGGCCTACCAGGCTCATTTCTCCTTTGAGCACGTTGAAAATCTGTGGCAGTTCATCCAAACTGGTTTTGCGCAGAAAACGGCCGACTTTTGTTACGCGTGGGTCTCCAGTCAGTTTGTAACGATTCTGTTCCTGTTGGTTTTTCTCTGCCTGCAACTCAGCCATTCGTTGCTCATCACCAGCAATATAGGCTCGGATAAATGCCCGATGTAATTCAGAAGATGCACCGTTACGCATGGTGCGAAACTTGTAGAGGGTAAATGGGACGTGCTCCCACACAACACGGCCGTTTTTCACACACCGCTTCCCCCGTATCCGTTCCTGTCGAAACAAAACCGGCCCTGGAGAATCCAGCTTAATGGCAATGGCTATCAGCAAAAACAACGGCCAGAGAAAAAAGAACGAAAAAGTAACCAACACAACATCAAACGCACGCTTAAGAGAAAAATAGAGAGGTCGATCTTTCTCCCCCTCCTCCTGAATATTGGCACTAGAGATAACGCGACTGATTTCTGTCATCCTGTACTCCTTCTTTACCAGGCAACAGGCAAGCCAAAATACCCATACACTGGCTCAATTGCAGCAAATCCACTCGATTGTGACACTAACTTGTGCTGCGTATCCCGCCCATACTGGCAAAAATGGGTAATAAACTTACATTTTTGTTGCCCACAAAACACAGGCAACGAGAATAATTCCTGGTGAAATACGCTACTACACTATTCTATATTGATTAACTTTTGAACTGGGCTTCTATGTGAGTACGTTGCATTCCTGGCTTGATGCAACTCAGCAAAGAGGAAAACAGGCTTCGATTTAATAATGACGATATTTCTACCCCAAATCTAACACAAAAAACTTACAAAATGACTTACGCAAAACTTTCGAGGGTTTTTAGGCAGCTAAAGAAAATAAACCTCTATTCCTGTGTATAATAGAGAAGATCGTTGTGTCAGGCGTGCCTACTTAGCCAATCCAAACCAGGAATCAAGCTCTTGAGTAATAATCTTTTTGGTCTCTACGTTGCTGAAACGGAATTAACCAGCCTTTCGGGAAGTCAGATATTATGGGGGCGGCATGTGAAAACGGCCGAATCAGTCCTCATTGAATTCCCTTTCTCTGAATCTGCACCGGCCAAAGATCTGGTGAGTCGCTGCCTGAAACGTGCCGACCTGCTAGGTCAGCTTTCCCATCCAGCATTGCCACGCGTACAGGAAACGGCCGTTACTCCTGAAGGCCTCCCCTACACCATCCTTACCCCAGCCCCCAAACGCACCCTCGCCGACCAGATAGCCCAATGGCAAAACCAACCCCCTGCACCTGTTTCTGCCCTGCACCTGGTTCGACAAATTGCCGAAGCCCTGAAAACGGCCGAATCAGCCAACCTGATTCACCACCACCTGCACCCTGCCCTTATCCTGCTTACCGAAGAAAACCAACCACTCATTACCGGCTTCACACTCCCCCCTCCCCCTCTCCCCCTCACTCTTCCTGCCGATCATCAACTGGATTACATCCCACCAGAATACAAACAAAATCAAACACTCACCTTCCAAAGCAACATCTACACCCTGGGAATCATTTTATACGAACTACTCGCCGGACATCGCCCAAAATTGCCAATTTCCGAATGGGACATCTTTGAAACAAACACATTGCCACGCGAAATTCCATTGGACCAGGCCTGTCCAGGACTGCAACCAGCCACATATCAAGCGGTCAAGAACTGCCTCTGGCGACACACCTGGGCTCGTTATGAATCATATGATTCGTTATTGGCGGCTCTGGACGAGGCAATTGCGGCTGAAGAATCTCCCCCACCGCCCAGACGGACCCTGGGATTGGCTATTCCCTGGCCATTAACCGGCATTGCTGGCGGAGTGATCATTTTGTTGTTGGCGGGAATGCTCTGGTTCAACGGGCGTCCTTCCAGTCCATTACCGCCCCCTACCCCTGTTCTTGTTACGGAAACGGCCGTTTTCACTCCCACCCCATCCCCATCTCCATCCCCTCTCGCCACTTCTCTACCTGCTCAAGTCATCCAAACCACCACTTCTGCAACAGCCACCCCTACCCTCTTGCCCACTTCCACTTCCACTCCTACCGCCACTCACACAAAAACACCCTCTTCTACCCCGTCAGCTACGGCAACATCCATACTCACAAATACTCCCATCCCCACAGAAACGGCCGTTTGTACCCCCGCGCCCCCACCCGGCTGGCAACCCTACACCATTCAGGCTGGCGATACACTCTTCAACCTGGCCTTGCAAACAGGCACAACCGTCAGCCAAATAAGCAGTGTGAACTGCCTTGTCAACAATATTTTGACCGTCGGGCAAACCATATGGCTACCCCCTCTCCCCACACTTCCCCCC
>RFGV01000673.1 GCA_003696605.1 Chloroflexota bacterium
CCTCTCCGATGAACACAAACTCATTCGTGAAACGGTGAGGAAATGGGTTAGCCGTGAAGTAAAACCCATTATTGAAGATTATGCCCAGCGGGCTGAGTTTCCCGCCCATTTGATAAAAGGCCTTGCTGATTTAGGTGCATTTGGTCCCACAATTCCACAGGAATACGGAGGGGCAGGCCTGGATGAGATCGCCTACGGTATTATCATGCAGGAAATCGAACGGGGTGACTCCGGCATCCGTTCTACCGCCTCTGTTCAGGGTTCACTGGTGATGTTCCCCATCTACCAATTTGGCAGTGAAGAACAAAAACAAAAGTACCTGCCTCGCCTGGCTAAGGGTGAGCTTATGGGTTGTTTCGGATTAACGGAACCTAACCACGGTTCAAATCCAGCCGGAATGGAATCCCGGCTCAAGGACATGGGAGACTATTATCTCCTCAACGGTTCTAAAATGTGGATTTCCAATGCCCCATTTGCAGATATCGCCATTGTTTGGGCAAAAGATGATGAGGGCATCATCCGGGGGGCGATTCTGGAGCGTGGCATGGAAGGATTTTCAACACCGGAAACGAAAAATAAATGGTCGTTACGTGCATCTGCCACGGGCGAGCTTGTCTTCAACAATGTCAGGGTACCCAAAGAAAACATACTGCCCGGTGTCAGGGGATTAAAGGGTCCGTTGAGCTGTCTGTCTTCAGCCAGATATGGCATATCCTGGGGCATCATCGGTGTGGCGATGGAGTGTTATGACACAACATTGCGCTATGCCAAAGAGCGGATCCAATTCGGAAAACCCATCGCTTCTTTTCAGCTCATCCAGAAAAAACTGGCTGAGATGATTACGGAAATCACCAAAGCCCAGTTGCTGGCCTGGCGTCTGGGTGTCCTGAAAAATGAAGGACGGGCAACCCCTGCGCAAATCTCAATGGCAAAACGCAACAATGTGGAAATCGCCCTGCGCATCGCCCGTGAAGCTCGACAGATTCTCGGTGGAATGGGTATTGTGGGTGAATATCCTATCA
>RFGV01000674.1 GCA_003696605.1 Chloroflexota bacterium
GGATGTGGCTGTTGAGGTAGAGGTTCTCGATGGCTGCTCGCCAGGAACGACCACTTTGTCGTTCCTTTTGCAGGAACCGGCCGGCTACCCGGGGACTGGTCATGCCCAACCGGCCCAACCGGAAGAGCATGGCCATCAACTGAACGAATCGGTTGCGATACACCCGAGGCGCTGCCACGACTCGGCATCCCTCATACTTTTTTTTCGAAGGCCTGCCACCGACGAACAAAATTACCTGGTGCCCGGCCGCGCGCAAGCCGCGTATTTTGGAACGGAAGAAGGTCTCGGAATAGGCGGGGATGTTGGGAAGGACCAGCCCTATCCACAGATTACACAGATTATCACAAATTGCTTTTTCAGGCGACTTCATCTGTGTTCATTCGTGTAATTCGTGGACTTATCTAATTATCCGCTTGTATTCGAGGCTCAGTGCTCCAAAGTTGATCAGTAGTCCGAGACGGTATCCGGTGGCTTTGAGATAGTTCAGCACTTGAGCGATGTGCTCGGAAGACAGACTGGTCAAAGCTTTCAACTCGACGATGATTTTGTCGTAGCACACGAAATCGGCAATGTAGGTCTTTTGCAATGGAATTCCTTTGTACTGGATCGTGAGTTGCTTTTCCCTACAATAGGGTATGCCTTGCTTTTGAAACTCTATCTCCAATGCTTCCTGGTACACCGCTTCGAGAAAGCCGCAGCCCAGGTGACGGTGCACTTCCATGGCACAGCCGATGATGCGGTATGTTTCGTCCTGGTATAGATATTTCTCCGGCATGTGACTTTGTGTCCACTGATGACACAGATTTCACAAAAAAATTTGAGTTAATCTGTGAAATCTGTGGATTCGTCAATTGTGGACAAACTTTTGGATAAGGAATGGTACAGCTCTATCATCCCCTTTACCATTTGCTCCACCGTAAACCGCTCCTCAATGGTCTTGCGTGCCGCCCTGGCCAAGCGCAGTCGATCTTCGGGGGTCATATCGGCAAAATGCAGGATGGCCCGGGCCATGGCCCCCGGATCCCGCACCGGCACCAGCAAGCCGTTTACCCCGTCCTCGATCACCTCGGCCATGCCGCCGCAGTCCGTGCTGATCACGGGGGTGCCCAGCGCCATGGCCTCCAGCACCACGTTGGCAATACCTTCTTCCACTGATGGTAGAAACAGTATATCCGCTTTTTGCATATAGCGGTGTACATCCTCAAAAGGAAGCCTACCGGAGAGTGTAACTTGCCCCTCTAATCCGGCATCGTGCACATGGAAAGCGTGCTCTTGACAGAATCCGCCGATAACGGTGTAGTGAAAGTCAATTTTACCCTTCAACCTCCGGAAGGCATCGAGGGCATAAATGAATCCTTTTTTCCAATGGGGCCTGCCTACGGAAATAATTTCCAATTTCGCTCTGTCCGGCTTTTCAGGTACAAAGGGAAATTGTTCCAAATTTAGCCCACTGTAAACTACATGAATTTTGGCAATTGATGCACCATATTTACAAGCTTCACGTCCAATGGCATGTGAAAC
>RFGV01000675.1 GCA_003696605.1 Chloroflexota bacterium
ATATCTTTTAGATCTCGCAGGAAACAATTGCAACATCTTCTACCGGAACTGTTGACTTGAATATCAATCGAGGCCTATTAACATTAATCCAAATGTAATAAGCACTACCAATTTATTTTTAGTCCTCATTTGCCTCTTCATCTCTTACTTTGTATTTGACTAGCGTTTAGCATCACGTCAGTGGCAACAGTTGTCACAACTTGAATCTGTAAAATACTCTTCGCTGTATTTTGTCCAGCTTGACCCATTCCTTGCACAATTTTGTTGACCGCTGTATTTATAGTACCTTGGCTTGCTCCCATTCGATTTAATATTTCAGCTGTAGTGTTGATGTTTTGTGACATTGTAGCTTGGATTGCTTTAGTGGTGCTCGCTGCAGCCCCTAATGCTTTACCAACGCCAAAGCCTATTGCTCCAGAGATAGCACCTAATTTAGCGCCTGTTTGAGCTTTTTCTAAAGTCTGATCTAGATTAATATTCTTAGCCGCCTCCAACAAATCTTGCCCTTTCACAACGTTAGTAGCAATTTGCCCTGCAACATCACCAGCTGCACTTCCCAATGTGCCACCTGCAATTGATGCTCCCATAACCACCAAACTACCTCCACCTGTAGCAACAGCTAAATCAACAACAGCGCCCGCAACAAGTCCTGCTGCTCCACCTTCAATAGCTCCGGCTATTACATTGTCTCCGTTGATATAGGCATTTGCAGCTCCAGCGATTGCACCTAATACGGTTCCAGAAATAGTTGCGATAAACTGACCATCAGGATCATAGTTTAGAATGGGGTTATTCGCTACATAATCATAAGGGCTCAATGAAGGATATTCTTCCCCCAGCGGATCCACCGCCAGCCACCGCCCCAGCGCCGGGCTGTAATACCGCGCACCAAAATAATCCCAGTGGGTCTCGGCATCCCGTTCTTTGCCGGTAAACAGGTTCTTGGTCACCGCCGGGCCGGCCAGGTATACCCTGCCGGGCATGTGCAGCCCAAAGGGGTAATAATCGTAGCTCTCTTTCACCTCCCCGTTCATATCCACCACCGCACGGGTGCTGCCCAGGTGGTCTTTCAGGTAAAAGAACTTATGCGGCACATAGGTCTGCCCTCCTACCACCACCACGCTCATGGTGGTGGGCGTGGTTACCCCGGTGGTGCGGGTGATGTTTACGGTTACTTCGTAGGTACCGGGGGCGGTGAAGCGCAGGGTATCCGCCGCCCGGGGCTGGCCGTTCATCGACCAGGTGAGGG
>RFGV01000676.1 GCA_003696605.1 Chloroflexota bacterium
GTTTCACAGCCTACCTGTAGCAAATGAGGTGAGATCAATGCTACAACCGACAACACCCAGCTATCAACAAGCGATTGAAGACTTCAAAGCGGCACGCAAGCAGGCGGCCTTGCAACAATTGCTTGCCCGACTTACTGGCAAATCGGCCGATTTGTTAGCCTTTGAGGAAATCAGCCAAATGCTCCAGCCGACCGGAATGGTGGAGCAAGGGTTACAGGAAATTCCTCTGGATGCGATTGTGGGCAGTGTAGGACGGTACAAAGATTTTACCCGTACATTTTTGCCCAAAAAGGATAGTGACGCTGAGCGATGGGCGCGGGTAAAAGCGGCCGTGATGGATATGACCGGGTTGCCACCTATTGAGGTATATAAGGTGGGGGATGTTTATTTTGTCAAGGATGGCAATCATCGAGTATCGGTGGCGCGCCAGTTGGGTACACCAACCATTTCGGCTTATGTCACAGAAGTGCAGACACGTGTGCCCCTGACGATGGATGTAGACCCGGATGAGTTGATTTGTAAAGAACGTTATGTGGAGTTTTTACAGGCGACGGGGTTAGATACGTTGCGCCCAGATGCTGATTTGACAATGACGTTTCCCGGCTATTACCAGTTGTTGCGGGCTCAGATTGAGGCGTATCGGCAACAGGAAGAGGTGGTGCAGAAACGGCCGTTATCTCTTGCAGAAGCTGTAACCGGTTGGTATGACAAGGTGTATTTGCCAGTGGTACAGCTAATTCGAGAGCAGGGGATTTTGAAGGATTTCCCAGATCGAACAGAAGCCGATTTGTACGTTTTGCTTACATTGCATCAACAAGAGTTAAAAGAAGCGTTAGGGTGGGATGTTGACCCGGCATCGGCCGTTTCTTCGTTGGCCGAGTCTGGCAGTCGTTCGGGCGGGGTGTTGGCGCGGTTACGCGAGGCTATGGTGCCGGGCGAGCTGGAAGAGGGGCCAGAACCGGGTTCTTGGCGGCGGCAACGATTGGCGGTGCGCCGATACGATCGCCTGTTTGCTGATATTTTAGTGACAATTCGTGGTTCGGAAGCAGATTGGCGTTTGTTGGATGGGGTGGTGCGGATTGCCCGGCTGGAAAACGGCCGTATTCATGGTTTGCACGTCATTGACAACCCCGCCCAAAAAGAAGGGCTGCTTGCCCAGAAGGTGCGGCAGGTTTTTGAGCGGCGAGTGCTCAATGCCGAGATAGATGGTGATTTACAAGTAATGGCCGGTAATGTGGTAGATACTATCCTGCGGCGAGCGTCTTGGGCTGATTTGGTGGTGGTAAATTTAAAAAAGCCACCAGGTGGTGACCAGCCTCTTGCCCGTCTTGGTTCCAAATTTATTCAGCTCGTACAACGGTGTCCACGCCCTATTTTGGCTGTGCCAAACGGCCGTATTCCTCTTCTGGACAAGGCATTGCTGGCCTATGATGGCAGCCCAAAGGCAGATGAAGCCCTTTTTGTGGCCACTTATGTGGCGGCGCGCTGGGGTATGCACCTGACCGTTGTGACAGTAGAGACAGAATACACATCACCAGAAGCTTTAGAACGTGCCCGAAGTTACTTGGAATTGCACGGGGTGACAGCCGAGTATGTTTTGCGGCAGAAATCGATTGCCCAGGCTGTATTGGAAACGGCCGAAACCCATCAAAGCCATTTACTCATTATGGGCGGTTTCGGTTTTCGACCAGTTTTGCATTTGGTACTGGGTAGCACAGTCGATCATGTCTTGCGGGCGTTTCGGTATCCTGTACTAATTTGTCGTTGAGAGGAGCAGGTATGAGCAATCCGTTTACCAGTTTTCTTTCCCAATGGTTGGCTGACCGGCGGTTGAAGGAGTTTGTGGCTTATTGGGATGAATTGGAGGCAACCGTTGTCGGTGTTTACCGGCAAAAGATGAGTGTGGAAGCTGCTGAGCCGATATTCGAACGAGTGTGGCCTTGGTTACGGGTGCATTATGAAGAATGGGCTGACCTGATACGGCCGTTTTGGCTTCGCACCAAAGCAGGGGGCCAACCTGTGACACAAGACCCATTCCGCCTCTTGCTTTCCCTCCAACACCCACAAGCGATCAAAGGTAACTGGCAAGCAATGCAACATTTGCCTGCTGCCCGCGAAGCACTCAATCAATTTATCCTGAGCCGTGCCAGGCAAGAGTAGCTTGTTTGGGCTTGTCTGAATAGGATAGGTGGGTTGCGTTTCTTCCTGGAAACGTTTAGAATGTGACATAATGTGGCATAAATTGGTTGGTCTGCTTACTTAATTGTTCCCAGGAGTGACCGATGAAAGAAAAGCATAGTTCCAATTTTATAATCGGCCTGCTCTTTGGCATGGTGGTGGCTGTGGCTGCCTGGTACTGGTATAAGAGTACATCGGCGGAGGATGGCGCGCTCGATTTGCTGGATCGGTTGGCGTTGGCCGAGGCAAAGATTCGGGAACTGCAAGCGGAGTTGCGCCAGCAGGCTGTTTCCCGGTTACAGTCGGTGCGAACACCGGAAGCAATTGTGCCGGCAGAACCAACAGAAACGGCCGTTTCTCCTGAGAACTTACAGCAAGTAAAAGGAATTGGTCCAGTTTTTGCCCAGCGCCTGCAAGCAGCTGGTGTACAGACAATTGCCGGGTTAGCCGATTTGTCGCCGGAACGGTTGGCAACTTTATTGGATATTGGGCCGGCACGCGCCGAGGCAATTTTGGCGGACGCACGGCGGTTGGTCGCCTGAGTTCCAAAGGCAGGGTAGAGTGAGTTTGCTGGCTATTCTGGCGTTACTGGTTGGATTGGCGGCTGGTGTGTTGGCCGCTTTGTGGATAGACGGCCGTTTTCTGTTTCGCCATCTTCAGAACGCTACAAACGAACGCCATATGGTCGAACAACGTCTCCAGGCCGCACGTAAAGAAATCACCAGTCTGGCGGCCAAACTGGCTGCTGCCCAAGAGCGCATCGCTCGGTTGCAAGCGGAAAAAGAGGGAGTTGAGGAACAACTGGAAGCGGCGACGGCCGAAATTGAAACCTTGCAAAGTAACCTTAATCGAGTTAATGACTTCACCGAAGAATTGCGAACAAAGAACCAGTCCCTGAAACAACAATTGGAAACGGCCGAAACTGCTCGCCAAAACTTGCAACAACAGCTTCATCAGGCTACTGTTGATTTGGAAACCTTGCGGATGGAAAAAGAACAAATTTGCCGCCAGCTTACTGCTGCGGAAGTAGAAACCCGCCACTTGCAAGCCCAATTAGAAACGGCCGAAACCCGCATTCGCGAACTCACCACCCAAACCCAGCAACTCACCCAAAAACTAACCGACAACCAGCATTTACAACATCAACTCGCCGATGCACGAGAAAAGTACACCACCAGTCAGGAAACACTGGAAAAACTCCAAACCCAATTAGCCACCCTTCAGCGCCAACTCAACTACACCGGCAAAAGCCAATTACAAATTATTCGGGGAATAGGGCCAGTTTATGCGCGCCGCTTGCACGAGGCTGGCGTTCGCACCCTCGCCGATCTGGCTCGCGAAACACCAGAACGCATCGCCCAAATCGTTGGCCTCAAGCACTGGCAGGCAGGCGACCCCGCCAACTGGATTGCCGAAGCGCGCCAGTTGATAGCTCCTGAACAGACGGATTAGCTTTTGTCCACGCAGGCGCGCATACACCTCTAAAAGCTGCTCGCTATTCTTCTTCTGAATTGGGAGGATGGAATGTCAGGGCGGGGTCTCCCAGTAGATTGAGCGTAAAGATAGCGTCTGATGGGATGCCTTCCGTCAATGCTTCTGCCTTGGCTCTTTGTAATGCCTCGCCTACCGTTACCCCTTTTTCAGCCAGTAAATAGGTATAGAATTTTCCGGCTAGCGGCAGTTGATGTTCTACATGGGCACGTGCAGAGGGGGCGATAGCCGCCACAATGCCCCCATTGTTGGCCCAGAGGAGGCTTTCTGCCAGGCTGTCAGTTTGCAGTTGGGCAAATGCCCCATTCATGCAGGTAAAAGTGGTCAGGATGGGTAAGCGGGTGCTGTTGGTAAGCTGGCTGGCGTCTTGTGCCCGAAAGACGGTTTCGTCTCCCCAAAAAGTGTCGCTGCCATGTCCGGTATAGTTGACGATGCCTACGCCTTTGTTGAGGGCGCTCATGATGTCGTAGTGAATGTTTTCGTTTTGGCTCATGTCTAGTTCGTGGACGTAGTAGCCACTGGCCTGGAGTTGGTCTGCCAGTTGGTTGGATACGGTGTTGAAGTATGGTTCGTCGTCGGATACCAGCAGGGTTCGGTGTTGCCAGGTGTCGTTGTTGGTGGTTTCGTAAGCCAGGGTTTTGTTGACGAGTGTTTGGAGTTGGTTGATTGTTTGAACGGGGAAACGGCCGATTGCCATTTGGGGGATTTGGGTGTTGTCGAAGATGGCATACCAGGTATCGCTGGGGGCATAGCCGAAATATTCGGTGAAGATGAATTGGGAGGGCAGGAGGTTTTTGTTACGGCCGTTTGTCAGGTTTTGTATATCATAAGTGGCATCGCCAACCAGGAGTACATAACGTGGTGCGGGTGGTTGCCAGTTGGCGTAGGCGTAGGCCAGAAAGTCACGAATGGCTTCAGGAGTTTGCTCGCCGTAGCCGAATTCGTCAAAAATCTGAGCCAGAGAAACGGCCGTTACGCGCAATCCCTGCTTCCTTCTATATTCCAACAGCGGCTCCAAAGCCTCTTCGAACCCGTTCACATTGGCCACAATGGCAATATAGTCTGCACCCTGTTCGGCAGACCGTAACGACACCGGCCATTGGGGCACAGGGCGAATGGTAGTTGACCATGCCTGGCCACGACGCAAGGCAAAATATTGTCGTTCTGGATGGCTGGCGAAACTGGTTCCAGCTTCTGATCGGTTCAGGTTGATTAAAATAGCAGGGCTTTTGGGTTCGGTAATGTCAAAAATAAGAATATCATTGCTGGTGTTATTGATTAGTGTGTTTTCGGCCAGAGCCGCAAACCAAATCTGTTCGTTTGTCAGGTCGATTGTGCTTTCGTACCGCAAGCGTATCCAGTCCAGATAAACAGCTTCACCGACCGCGCCTGTGTCGCCAGGACTGTGGATGGTTAATAGATTTTCGGCGTCAGGTTGCAGGATGCCGGCAGGTAAATCGAGTTGAATGGTTCTTTGTTGGATACCATCCCAAAAGACACTGGCCAGTTGACGGCCGTTTAGGGCTATTTCCAGGTGATGATCTGGCTTGCTTTGGTAATCTTGTGTGCCAGACCAGACACGAATAGTTAGTTCAGCTGGCCCACCGCTGACAGAGAGATTGGTAAGAGGTAATTGCCATTGGTCAGGGGCCATAATCAGGTTGCCCATCCATGCATCGCCATTAGCGGCTTGTGCCAGAAAGTCTTTGTTTTCTTCCCAACGGTATTGGCGCAGGACAAGGGGGGAGGCGGCGCCGGTGGGGGCAGCGTTTAGCTGGCGCATGGGTGTTCCTTTGCCTGGCGCAAGACGATAGACTACTGGGGCGGTGAGTGTGTTGGTGACGGCTTGTCCAAAAAAGTAGATGGTGGTTTGGTTGTTGGTTGTGTCGATGTAGAAAGGAATGGCTTGTTCTTTGTGGGTGAGTTTCAGGTTGTTGTAACTGATTTGGTCAATGCGTAAGTTGGCATTGCGAATTTCTTGTTCGGTGATGGCGTATATGCCGTTTCGGGTAATGGTCAGGTCGAGGGCGGCGGGGAGGTCGCGCTGGATGGAGGGGTGTTGTTTGAGGGGGTGCTGACGTGTTGTTTCCCGGTCGTTTACTCCCATGACAGTGTAAACGGCCGTTCCCAACAAAATACAGGTTAGTCCGGCAAGTGTTAACAAAATGGCAAAACGATAGGGTCGCATAGGCACTCAATGCTCTGGGGTCGGATTTGGTTTGTTCGGCACTGGCCAAAAAGAGCGTATGGCTAATACAAAAGTTGTTAGCAGCCACGCCCAACCCCATATCAGACGATGGATAAATTTGGTGATTAGGGTAGGCGGTGTAGAAAACCATTGTTTTTCATGGTAGGCCAGCCAGCCCAGATATTGAGCAAGTTGACGGCCAGGAGGAATAAGCAGGGAGAGAAAACGGCCGTTGTGCTGGCAAGCCACCACTTTCCCCAACAATGCCTCTTTTGGCCAGGGCGCATCAAAACCCAGTGATCGATCACCACCTGTTATCAGACAATTATCACGAAAACCATAAAATCGGTGTGTCAGCAATTCTTCCGGCGCCACTACGGTGACAATATCCCCTGGTTGTAATTCATTTTCGTTGATGCTGGTTAACCATACCTGATCACCCCGTCGCAGCAAAGGGGACATACTATTACTGAATACTATCAAAGAAGGTGACATTCCCTTTGCCATACTTTCGCGCAACATATTCGCCAACACAGAAGGATGAATGTTATTCATGGGCGTTTGTGACCAGTTTTAGCAGTTTTATCATGATGGCAAAATTGTAAAGCATGAAGATTAATTTTGTAGGAGAATGAACGACCTGACACCAGATTCTTAACGAAGGTTAATAGACCTGATGGCTCAAATCAGGTATTCAAA
>RFGV01000677.1 GCA_003696605.1 Chloroflexota bacterium
AAACCATTCATAATGCTGTATCTGACGCGTCGGATACAGTTCCTGGTGCTACGTCTGATGCGCTCGACACGGTTAATAAAAATTTTAATGATATTGTTGTGGACCCACTGTTTGGGGGTAGCGAGTCTGCTTTTTGGAAATCTCTGGCCTCCGTCGCTGCCGCGCCGTTTACTGGTGGGTATTCATTGGCGGCACTCCCATTTGTTGGCGGCAACAAAGGCATTATGGGGAAAGGGCTTTCCGCACTAGGAATTTCTAACGCTGTTGGGAGTATACTTGGGAATAGCGGTACAAGTACATACACTAAACTTGCAGGAGCAGACCGTATGGCAGGAGCATCTGGCGGTGGATTTTTGGATAGTATTCTTGGTGGTGCAAAGAGCTTTCTAGGTGGTCTTGGTGATAAATTGGGACTAAGCTCTCTCTTTGATGGCTCCGGAGGCTTTGACATCGGTGGCCTGTTGAAGAGTGGCTTGTCGTCAATTTTGGGTGGAGGGTCCGACGGCTCTATAAATGCCAGTGCGTTGTCTCCGCTCATTGGGGCCATATTGGCTCGGAACACCAAAGAAGTACCACACCTGACCAACCTTTATACTAGCTTAGCCGGCCCGGTCGGAAGAACAAATCTCGGCAGCGATATTGCTGCTACAATGTTGCTTGGGGATAAGGCAGGAACCGGTCTGGTTGATCTCGTTAATACTCCTGCGGTCGGAACGACAACCCCCATTCCTGTGAAACTCGGCGCAACTTCTGCGCAAGCCCCTCTTAACTTTAGAGGTGGATTGCTCGGTATGGCATTGACTGACCCCATCTCTGCGATGCAAGACCCAACTACGACCTTCATGCAATCCAAGGCGTATGATAATATGCAGAAAATGCTTCGGGCATCTGGCGGTAACAGAAGTGCTTACGCCGCAAAGTTGCTTACCGATACCATGAATGATATTGCATTCAAACGATACCAACAGCAATTTGATGCAATGAAAACTTTGTATAACCTTGGCCAAGATATGGCTCAGGTTGGAGCGAATACTGGGCTTAATCTTGGAACGTTGATGACGGATATTAATAAATCCAATGCTGGTATTTATAACACAGGCCGCAATCTGCTTGGCCAAGGTGTAACCGATGTGTTCGCAAATCTGGAAGCTCAGCGGCAAGCACAGCAAATGCAGCCCTTGATCGATGCGGTGATGAAAAAAGTGGGATCGTTGCTTGGATAAGGAGTGTATAAATGGCTATCGACCAATTTAGCAGATTGAATCAATTGTTGAATTTGTACACAACTGTAGCCCAGCTCGATCGCATTGAACAAGAAAAAAAGAATAGGGCTCAGTTGGACGCTCTTGTACAAAATTATATCAACGAAAACGGCCTTAATGAAAATACTGTTCCTGAT
>RFGV01000678.1 GCA_003696605.1 Chloroflexota bacterium
AAACACCAGACCTTGACACAGGTCACCTTTAGCAGTCACTAATTCCCTCTTCTATTTCCCTGACAATTGTTTACTCGTTAAAAGGAGGGAGAAGTATGTACAAAAAACCAAAAGTTACCAAACACCAGACCTTGACACAGGTCACCTTTAGCAGCCACTAAATCCGTTGTTTGTCTTTCTGCGCGAGTGGAAGACACAACATTTCATTAGGTAGCGGGTAGTAACGTGCCTCTCTTTGACCAAAAAGCCATGACCGAAACTACCCACAAAACTGTACAAAACCTGTTGGATGCGCTTAAGCCAACAATGACGGCGCCGCAGTGGACGGCCGTTTCTGCTGATATTGATTGGGAAGCTCTGGTTGTTCATGCAATTGGCCTTGGATTAGCACCGTTGTTACACCAACGACTGACGCAATGGCAAACAACAAACCATTTCTCCCCCCCACCCCGTCCTATGGCTCAACTGGCAGTGACGCGCAAAGCACAAGCCCGCCGCAACCAGGCGATTTATGAGCAACTGGCTGTTATTCTGCAAGCCTGCACGCAAGATAATATTCAACCAATTGCCCTAAAAGGTCTTCATCTGGCAGCCTGTTACTATGAAGAGCCTGCCCTGCGCCCAATGAACGACATAGATTTATTGTTTCAGCCAGAGGAGTTGGCACGGGTAGATGTGATTTTGCGCCATCTGGGGTATCAGAGTACACACAAATCGGCCGACTTGGGGGCCAGAGTGACCAAACACACCAGTGCTTACCGACTGCCAACGGCCGTTTCCGAGCATGCCACCCCAAACCCCTACCTCTCACCCTCCCTTGCCTGCCCTGTCGAGCCACACAGCTCGCTAGAAGAATCCTGGTATGGGCTACGTGTGGACATCACACCAGGTATGCGCGCACGCGCCCAAACGGCCGAACTACCCCCCGGTATGACCTGTCTGGTGCTCTCCCCCACCGACCTGATGCTTCATATCACCGTTCACTTCACCTTTCACCTCATCATGGGCGCCCCCTCTTTCGTACAACTCGCCGACATACTCATCCTTTGCCAAAACAACTCCATTGATTGGGAAACCCTGGTTATTCGTGCCTGTGACCGTCAGGCCGAGCCCTATGTCTATGCAGCTCTGACTTTGGCACAAAAACTGGTTCATGCCCCTGTCCCTGCCGTGATTTTGGCACAACTGGAAAAAACGATTCCTGCCCGTCTTCGTCACCGCATCGATCAGCTTGACCTGGCGTACGTTTTGCAACGCACACAACAACGGCCGTTCTCCTCCCTCCCCCACCGCTTGCGACATGGCCTGAGCGAACGAATCGAAATCGCCCAATGGGCAACTGACTGGCAGAGCAAATGGCGCGTTTGGCAAACAGCCCTCCAATGGCACAAGACAGACACGGCGCGCCTGTTATGGCAACGTTTAAGAAAATAAATAACATCTACACGAAAACGGAGTGACCCATTG
>RFGV01000679.1 GCA_003696605.1 Chloroflexota bacterium
ACCCGTAATGGTGGGCGCTTCAGCATCGTTGACGATCACATCGATGCTGCACTCTATCGGCACACCATTGGCATCGGTAGTCTGGAAGGTCACGGTCGTGGTGCCTACCGGATAGAAGTCCGAAGCATTGTCCGTACCGTTGTAATCATTGGTGACCACCGGTGCCCCACTGGGTACGGAAAGGACGATATTGTCGAAACCGGAAGCCCATGCCCAACCACCTTCGTCATCATAGCCAAAGCGAATGGCAAACTGGCTGTTGATGTAAGGCGTAAGGTCAAGGTTGACCACCGAACCCTGGTCATCCACATCGGAGAACAGGACGTTCACCCAAGAGGTGCCATCCCAGACATCTACATATGCAGCCCCGGAAGTACCAAAGGCTTCATTCTGCCAGTCGAAGCTCAGCAGCAGAGAGCTATAGCCCGTCACATCCATGGCAGGGGTGACCACATAACCGATGCCGAGGTTGTTGAAGTCATCGTCGTTGATCTCGAGACGGTTGCCACTGAAGTTCGGGTTGTCGGCACCGCCATCGATATCCTGCGAGTCGAAGTAAATGCCGTTGCCCTCGGTTGCCCCATCGGAAGACTGGCCGGAATATCCGATGTTCGGGTTACCCGTACCATCGTCGATGGCCCAGCCGGCAGGCATGGTACCTGCATCGAAGTATTCTTCGAGGATGGGTGCAAAGCTGGTACAGCCGGCACCATCCACATCGGGATTGGTGATCGTAATCGTCGCACCACACTCGCCCGGATCGTTGTTTACTTCGATCACACCGGGGCCCGTAAGCTCGGGAATGGCATCACACAGCAGGTCGCACTGGGGCGGACCGGCCACAAAAGAGGTGGCACCCGTCACCGTGGGCACGGCACCACCGCCACCCGCCGGAGCACCCCCCAGGTTGCAAGACGTGGTACATCCACCACAAGGATCTGGCACGGTAGAGGGGATGATGGCAGCCATCCACGGCTCACCGTTTACAGAGCCATCCTCGGTGGCATCCACCTGTACGGTAGCGCCATTCCAGCCATCGCCGAACGAGTCGTAGGCCACGAACTCGTATTCGTCGCCATTGATGACACACACGGTAATCGTGGAGTTGGCCGAGAAAGAGCCGGTGGCTTCGCAGGCTTCTACCAGCCCCGTACTTACGTTGACCAGCTCCCAGCCAATTTCACTGTTCCAGGTACCCGAGCCAAAAGTGATGGTAATCTCACTTTGGCCTACGGGACACTGGGCCTGTGCCGTCTGTACGGCAAAAAGAGCCACCACAGCGGCCCAGCCATACATCAGCCAATGAGTAAAATTCGTTTTTTTCATGAGTCGAAATTTGTTGTTTACTGAATCAATTGGTCAAAACAGTCACGACATCCTGAAGCACGGATTCTGGCGAAACCAGGTTGTCCATCTCGGCACACATGGCGGCCAGGCGGTCGTAGGTATTCGTTACCGCATTGGGCACCGTACTTCCGTTCTTGATCTCCTTGACCAGCACGAAGTAGTAATCGTACCGCACGGAGAGATTTGCCTTTTCGGCTTTGGTCGTCACGGCACCCATCTGGTTGGCCACTTGTGCGCGTGCATCCATCAATGCCTGCACGGCCTCCTGCTCACCGACCCAATTGGCATTGGACAACAAATGCGTCGTGTTCTTGCTGACCACTCCCGTCAGCGGCGAGCTGCTATCCAGTGTTTGCGCATCGGTGCGCCCAAAAAAAAGCATGAGTAGCACGAGCACACCTGCAGCCGAAAGCAGGCTTTTGACACTCGAAGCTAAATTCAATCCTTTCATGAGATTAGAATTTGGTTTAAAAATCAAGTTTCAAAACATCAAACAAACCTTTCAACGC
>RFGV01000680.1 GCA_003696605.1 Chloroflexota bacterium
ATGTAACACAACTGACAGGTGGATTTTGCCGAAAATGCAGTACACTGGTACTGAACACGCTGTTTGTTGAAATGCATGTCGGAGGAAACGATTTTGAAGCACTTTGTCACCCTATCCCATTTGGCCTTGTCCCTGCTCGCTGCAGCGATTTTGACAATGTCTGTAGCTGCTGTCGCTAATGCGGCCACAACAGGCACAGGCGTCATCTCGGGAACTGTTTTCTTCGACCTGAATCACAACGGCGTGCGGGAGATCAGCGAGCCCTCGGCGACCGAGAGGATTGTTGCCTTGCATCAAGTTCAGTCCGATGCAACCCGATCACTGGTTTCGTTTGCCAATGTCGGCACGGACGGCACGTATCTCTTTAAGGGCCTGCCGTTTGGGGACTATGTGCTCCAGTGCGACGGGTGTGCCGCCGTCCAGGTGACGATCGGTGAAGGCAACGCAGCCGTCAGCATTGACCTGGCTACGCCGGGCTACCAGATCTTCCTTCCCATTTCCATGCGGTGATCTTGCGCGTACTTTCTCGAAAACATTATCGCTCTCATCGCTCCGAAGTCGCCACTGCCGTTAACGTTGCATCCTGCGAATTCGGAAACCGGCCCTAACGGGGCTCGAGAGAGTACCGCAAGTTACCGGAACCCCTTCTGACGAACTGGTTTCTGACCAATGTCGGAGGGGTTCTTTTTATTGGACATCGAGCTAAATTTACCTTAAAATATCACGCTGATATCCGGTTTTGTTAACTAGTTAACAAAACCATCAACAAATGTGTGTTATAATGGTTTTAAATCCGATAAAATCTTCCATCCTCGCCAGATTCGCTCTGCACCGATAACTACTTTACAATTACGCTGCCTAAGAATCTATTCGAAACACTTCATTGAACAGGTAATCCCATGGTTAAGACAGACAGGCAACACCATATGGTTGCCATTATGTTGATATTGGTCACAGTGTCAGCAGTTGCCACCGGCATTCTGCCGGCCGGCAACGTCGCTGCTGCATCATCATCCATGGCTGCACCATTCGGTTCGATTACAGGATCTGTTTGGTATGACGCCAACGGAAATGGCGTGTGGGACTCACCAGCCGAACCGGCGCTGGCGGGCCATTCTGTGTATGCAACACGGCTCGACGATGGAGTGGGCGTTATGACGCTGACTGTGCTCACCGCCGATGACGGAACATTTCAATTCCCCATCTTGCCCTATGGCGAATACAGAATTTCCGACAGTTC
>RFGV01000681.1 GCA_003696605.1 Chloroflexota bacterium
ATTTACAGGGGGAGAAAACGGCCGTTTCCTCCCCCAAAAAATCATAAACAACCATGAACAAAACAAACCAATCCACAACCATCAATCTATACGATCTCACCTTCGACGAACTCACCCAATTCCTGCGCGACCTGAACGAACCTCCCTTTCGTGCCCGCCAGATATGGGAATGGCTCTATCGTCACTACGCCCCCGATTTTGCCAGCATGACCAACCTGCCCCAAACACTTCGCCAAAAACTCGCCGCCACCGCCACACTCCACATCGGCCAAATCGTCGCCAGCCTGCACGCCAAAGATGGCCAGACCAAAAAAATTCTCATTCGCCTCCCCGACGGCCAATACATCGAAACCGTCCTCATGCGTTATGAAAAACGGCGCACACTGTGCATCAGCACACAAGCCGGTTGTGCCATGGACTGCGTCTTTTGCGCCACAGGCCAAATGGGCTTCTTTCGCAACCTTTCCTCTGGAGAAATTGTTGCCCAGGTTATGCATTTTGCGCGTGAACTGGCCACAACAGGAGAACACGTCACCAATATCGTCATGATGGGCATGGGTGAACCCCTCCACAATTATCACAACACCCTCTCTGCCCTCGACCGCCTGACCGACCCAAACGGCTTTAATCTGGGAGCGCGCAAAATCACCATCTCTACTGTAGGGCTGGTACCTGCCATTCGTCGTTATGCCGATGAACAACGCCAAACACCACTGGCCGTTTCCTTGCATGCCGCTACTGATGAAGAACGCAACAAGTTGATTCCCATCAATCGCCGCTGGCCACTGGCCGAACTGATGGATGCTTGCCGCTATTACGTGGAAAAGACCAAACGTCGTCTGACATTTGAATGGGCACTCATTGAAGGGGAAAATGACACCATCGAACAAGCACAAGCTTTGGGGCGACTGGTGCAAGGGATGTTGTGCCACGTGAACCTGATCCCGCTCAATCCGACGGCTGGTTACAAAGGTGGCCCTTCTTCACGAGAACGGGTGGCGGCTTTTCAGGCAGAATTGGCACGCTATGGCATTACCAGCACAGTAAGGGTACGCCGTGGTATTGATATTCAGGCCGGATGCGGCCAATTGCGCGATCGGGTTATAGGTCAGGATTTGTCAAAGTAGTGGGAAAATCACTCTCCTTTTACACGCCAGTTGGCTGCTTTATGTTATGCTATAATGCGATGGTGGTAAGTGTAAGGAGTATGAAGCTGGCAGTTGGCATTCAGCATGAAAACAGGTTTGGGGTATTTTGATTTTTCATGTCATTGCTTGAACAGTTTATTCAGTTATTGAGTGTCTGGCCGGGTAATATGTTGTACCACTTGATAACGCTTTTTGCGTTGCAGGTGGTATTTGCTATTTCCTGGAGTCATTGGCGGCGTGACCGAACAGACCAGGTGGCGCGACGAATGGCTGTGGCTGCCGGGGTGGTGTTTTTGGCACGGTTGGGGGTGATGGTAGCTGGTTTGGTTTTGCGGGCAGATGTGGCGCGAGCTACGGCCGTTTTGCCCCCGTTGGAGCAGCTTTCTCACACTATTACGGCCGTTTTCCTCGCCTATGCGCTCATCCCCCATCCTCGCCGCCAGCCATATCTGGGTGATACCATCGCTGCCATTACCACAATTATCCTCATCGTCATGTACCTGTTTTTTGCCCAAAGCTGGCCGCCACAAGCTGCCGCCGGTATCCCTTATAATGGCTCTCCGCAGGCCACTGTTTGGGGCATTATCCAGTTATTGATTTTGGTAACCGGTCTGGCACTGCTAAGCACGCGGCGTCGCTATTGGTTTTCGTTGCCTCAAGGGATGATGGCATTGTTTTTGCTGGCTCATGCCGCTCATTTTTGGAATTATCCTGACCTGGCTGCACCAGACCTGAATGTTGCTTACTGGATTCGGTTGGGGCATCTGGTGGTGTTACCATTATGGGCTGTACAGGCATATCGCCACACATTAACGGCCGTTTTGCGCCACGCACATCGCCCCGCCGCAGCCATAACGGCCGTTATGAACCAAACCGCCAACGTTATCGCCAGCCTCTCTCTGGACAGCGTATTGCGGGCAGGCATAATGCTTGCCGAACAACAACTACACCCGGCATTTACGGCCGTTGGTGTCCGTGACGAAGAAAACCCCGACATTCTACACCTGACCAGCAACCTCCCCCAGGTTGGCACAAACCAGCCTCGCACCTGGATGATTAACCTGAACGACTGGCCAGCCTTCCGCCTGGCCATAACCCGCCAGGAAACAGTACAACTTCACCCTAATGGGCTGGGAGCACGCCAGCTCTATGCCTGGTATCAGGAAATGGGCACACCTGCTTTTGGCGCATTAATGGCTCAGCCCCTTACAGGCCGCACTGAACCGGTGGGCATCTTGTTACTGGCTGCACCGGAAGATCAGGTCAGTTGGCCGGATTCAGCCCAACAACAGGCACAAGCTATGGGGCGCCTTTTGGGGCAGGCCATCGAAAACGCTCAAATTCATGCCCACGTATTGGCTGCCAGTAGCTCTGCCCCACCTCCCCCGCCACCGTCAGAACCAGACACGGCCATGAAAGGGCGGCTTATCGCCCTGGAAGAAGAGCGGGAACATTTGATTGCCCAGTTGGAAAAAGCCAATTTGCGCTTGCAGCAAGCAGAAGAGCGAGCACGTGCTGCCAACAAGCGGGCACTTAGCCTGGCAGCAACAATTGAGGAGCTGGAAAAGCAGCGTGGTGATGCCCGTATTGCTGAATTGGAAGCTGAAATTGAAGCCCTGCATGAAGCCTTGGCCGAAGCAGAAGAGGCAATGGCCATGGCCGCTGCCAGTGAAAATAAGTTGAGCACGGAGTGGGTAATGCAGACGATTACTCGCTACTCTGGCCAACTGGAAGAAGCTCAGGCGCGCATTATGCAACTGGAATCGGAGCTGGAACGCCGAAAGACTGGTCCAATTGATGCGGTCATTGTCTCTTTGGTGCAAGAGCTGCGGCAGCCGATGACTTCTATTGCCGGTTATACTGACCTGCTGCTGGGAGAAACAATGGGGATTTTGGGTACTAAGCAGCGGGATTTTCTGCAACGGGTTAAGGCGAATATTGAACGAATGGGGGCGTTGCTAAACCAGATTGTGCAATTGACGACTGGTGTGAAGGTGGATACGACTGTATTGGCGACGGAAGCGGATGTTTTGTCAGCTGTGGAATCGGCCGTTTCGGCTGTGATGACCCAGCTTCGAGAGAAAAATCTGCAACTGGAGCTGGATATTCGCCATGATTTGCCGCCTGTACCAATTCCTCCACCTATTTTAGACCAGATTTTGGTGAACCTGTTGAATAATGCATGTCTTTCTTCTCAAGAAAACGGCCGAATTCTGGTGCGGGCATATGCTGATAACCTGCCGCCTCCTCACCAAAACGGCCGTTTTGAACCTGTTTCCTTCTGTCATCTTACCATCACAGATAATGGCACAGGTATTGCCCCCGAAGATATTTCACGTGTCTTTACGCCACAATACCAGGCAACCGATCCCCTTATCAAAGGTGTTGGTGATACAGGCGCTGGTCTGGCATTGGTACGACAACTAACCGAAGCACATGGTGGGCGTGTTTGGGTAGAGAGCGAACCAGGACAAGGGAGCACATTTTCTCTTATCTTTCCGCTGCACACCAACGAACAATCTGAAGAACACCCCGAACAAGAAACTGAAGCATGAACTCATCCACCAGCGAAAATAACTGGCGTGTAACTATCCTGGCTATTCTGGGGACAATTGCTACGTTGTTCATGGCATTGCTCATGGCACAGCAGGACAGTTTGCCGCGACTCTTGCGCCCTACCACCTTGCCGCTGGCGCAAATTACAGCCACAGCTACCGTACAAACGATATTGCCATTGCCTACCGCCACGCTCACGCTGGTGCCTACTGTTACAAACACACCAGCTACGGAAACGGCCGTTCTTGTGCCTGCCTGTGGCACAATTCCGGAAAACTGGATAGCCTACACTGTGCGTCCTGGCGACAACCTGTTTCGTCTGGCTACCAACACAGGCGCAACAATCAGTGAGATCAAGCACGTAAACTGTCTGGAACTGGATTTATTAGTCAGTGGTATGCAAATCTACTTACCCCAACACCCCCCGACCCGTATCCCCTGCCTGGCACCCGCCCACTGGCAACCATACACCATTCAACCAGGAGACACGCTTTTTTCCCTCTCACGTCGTTTCAACACAACCATTTATCAAATCAAACAGGCCAATTGCCTCGAAGGGACAAGATTGCTCGCGGGTAAGCGCATCTTGTTACCACCAGCACCAGCCACTGCAACATTTACCCCCATACCACCAACTGCCACCTTTACTCCGTTACCGCCACCTCCTGCAACCAGCACCAACACACCAACTCCCACCGCCATACCAACATTCACTGCTACCCCATCAGCAACAGCCACAACAACAGCTACACCAGCATTAACTCCCACACCCTCAGCTACCAGCACATTCACCCCAACCGCAACGGCTACCAGTCAACCCACGACCACTACCACAGCCACGCCTGGTATAACAGCTACAGCAACAATAACGGCCGTTCCCACCATAACCAACACCCCCACCATCACCCCGCCTCCCTCAACCTCAACCC
>RFGV01000682.1 GCA_003696605.1 Chloroflexota bacterium
AGAGCACGGCGAACGGTCATGCGGCTTGTGGTATGGAGTTTGGCCAATTCATTTTCGGAGGGCAGCCTTTGGCCTGCTACCCATCGACCGCGCGCGATGCCATCCAGAATATACTGTTGTATTCGTTGGTATTGTTTCATGCCGACAGTGTACCTGCCGGAACTTGTCTATACAAGTCGGAGCAGCACCCAGAGGCTTCGAATGAGACCTAATATACTGAGGTGTTTACAGCGTGTGAGTCACTATGGTTTTACCCGAATGCGCCACGCCATACCCTCTGGTGAGACCAAGACAGCATTAGGCGCCAGGTATTCGTGACGGCTGAATGTTCCATCGCCGTCAAGATCGATAAACACACCGTCGTCGGTGAAGTCACCATCGCGCTGTCCGCGTTGCTCAGACACCACAAGTGCCACTGGATGCGGCATGCCAGGTAGTTCGGTCACTGCAGTGATTTCTGTGGTGGGATAGTAGTACAGCATCACGCCCGCTTTTGTATCACGCACCCACGCCCAAAATGTGTATTTTTGATTGAGCGGATGCGCCATCCTTAATTGTGGATCAGGCATTTCTGTGACGACACGGACGGCAAGTTGCCCAGCTTTTTTCGCCGAGAAAATGGCTCCCGGATCATTGAATCGTCCGTCACCATTGAGGTCCCACCAGAGCCAAGGTTTTTCTTTTGTGCCCAAGCCGGTGATGGCGACACAATGACTGCGGCCGCCAAGTGATAATTGGCCGTAATACACACGGCCACCATGATGTTTTGGGTATTGATCGGCATCGAGCCGACAGCGTTGGTGCTTCAGTGTTAACTTGACCATTCGTTGTGAGGCACCGATCTGGTAACCGCGCACTTGCCAGTGACGTACCACGAAAATGTTCACTGATTTGTTGTTTGGGCGCTTTGGCAAAATATGCCAGCCTGGCAGTGCCTTTTGTTGTGGCGCCCGTGGTAAGGGCGGTGGTTTTGGCCGTGGCGTACGTCGTTCGTTCAAAGAGGGCTTTGATTTTTGTGTACGTGGCTGGCTTAGTTTTTCTCGGTTTTGAGTTGGAGACTTTGCCTGCTTTTTCGCTGAGTGTTCCAAAAGCTGGGTAAACCAGACCTGGCCTTGCTTGCCAAGTTGGACGATGAATGGCCAATAGGCCACACCAGCCAGAACGATGATCACAACAGCCATGCTGCGAAACAACCATCGATTAAGGTTTTGGTGTTCTGAACGGTCTACTACATTGCGGGGCTCGTGTGGGGATTTGCCCATAACGTTATTCACGTAACACTTGGTGCTGCCTTGTGATTTATTGTAGTTGTCATGGCTCGAATAGCGAAATTTGTTTCACTTCAACATGGCAGTGAGCTGTTGTTTACGCGACTGGCCGGCGTGCCTCGTTCTGGGTAAGTGTTGGGCAGGCTTGTCTTGCGGGGACATGAATCGTGTTCGCGCTTCATTGGGGCCGAGACGTTGGCATAAAACGCCGGGAGAGGCGATGCGATTGGACAAAAAATAAGCTATAATCGCCGCCCCTTTGGGTATTACTCGGCCTGCAACCGGGAGCATTTATCCATGACAACCGAATTAC
>RFGV01000683.1 GCA_003696605.1 Chloroflexota bacterium
AGCCAGCAGTTCAGACGGTGCGCGGGATACAGAAATCATCTGGCGCGGGGAGGCCGTGACCGCCGGCGCGCATGATGCCGCGAAGATCTTGGTAGAGCACGATGGGGCGGCGGATGATACGAAGGCGCGTTTCTCTATTTGGAACAATAATGGCAGTGGGTTGCAAGAGAGATTGCGAATTGATTGGGACGGCGTGGCACATTTTTACGAGGGGCTTGTAATTGAAGAAAATAACTTGGCCATCCTGGATATTTACAATACCACAGCCAGTGACGCGGATGGGGCACGAGATGCTATTGTGCGATTCCAGGGAACCAAGGTTGGTCCTACCAAAATTGATCAGGCTCAAATCCGGGTGGAACACGATGGTGCCGGCGCAGACAACAAAACACGAATGGTCTTTTTGTTAAATGATGGTGCTCTTAATGAGAAAGCACGATTGACCGGTGCCGGCCTGTTGAATGTGGGAACCTATATCGGCTCCAGTAACATGACAACAGGCGTGGTCATCAATCAGGGGTCGGCAACAAATGAAGCCCTGGCTATTGCCAGTGATGGTGTCAACCACGGTGTAACAGCAATTGCAGATACAGATGTGTATTTTGCAATACGTCCAGAGAGTGGAGCCGGCGGGGCGCGATTGGTGGGGCTATCGAGTTCTACAACAGCAACTACAGGTTTCCAGATCTGGGGAATGGGAAATACAGAAGACACTACGGATACCGCGACCAGCCGGGCGGTTATTGAACTTCAAGCACAGAAAAAGCTCGGAAGCAGTACAACCGCCATTGGCAGCACAGGAAACATGGTCATCATTTCCAACAATGGAACAGCCAAATGGCTGATCAAAGGAAATGGTGACACCCATCGAGCCGGCACTGATCAGGGTAACGCTTCACTAGATGCATGGGATGATGCGGCATTGGCACGGACTTTCGATCTGGAATTAAATGCGCAAAGTGTGATTCGGTCCAGGTGGGATGAGTTTGTGAAATACAATCGGGAGGATCTGGTAGCTGCCGGCATTATTTCAGAGGATGGCAGCATGTACAATGAGAGCCAGTTGCTGTGTTTGCATAATGGTGCAATCTGGCAACTGGCGCAGAGGATTTTTGCGTTGGAGGAAAAAATCCGGGAGGTAACAAATGTCTGAGATTGATTACGAAAAGCGCGAGGATGAGCGTGGGGCCGCGGCGGATCGGGATATGGCGCTGCGAGGAATGCGGGAGACGCTGGCGAAGTTTTTGAGTGAGGCAGAGGCCGGCGG
>RFGV01000684.1 GCA_003696605.1 Chloroflexota bacterium
AGGAGAGTTATCAATGAGCGACGTACAAGTAACCACACTAGATCAAATGGTCGGCCAGATTGCAGAATATGGCGCACGGCCGTTATTCAACAAACGAATGGGAGCAAAGCAGTTGGGGCGTATCGTCACCAATCGCGGGCTTCATATCAATTCCCTGCTCCGTAAGGACGAATGGGAATTGTTAGACCAGCGTATTGTTGGCGCAGCTCGCACACGACTGCGTGGCGTTCAGGATTTGATGAATGCCGGACTGGTCACTCGTCTTGGTTCCCTGGGCGTGTTGACCACACAATGGAATGTAGCCAGTGAAATGACCGCTGCTGATGTCACCATGACCGGCCGTGCGAACGGTGAAGGCGATCTGGTTGACATGAAGCTGGAAGGCCGTCCCGTGCCGGTCGTGTTCAAGGACTTCCAGATCGGCAAACGGTATCTGGAAGCCGGCCGTCTGTCTGGCAATGAGTTGGATACAACCAATGCTGAAGCGGCCGCCCGCGTTGTCGCTGAAAAGCTGGAAACCATGTTGTTCAGTGGGCAATCCTTGACCTTCAACAGCGACACCATTTATGGCTACACCAATCATCCGAACCGCAACACCGATACGGCTACTAACTACGGCGGCGGCGATTGGGGCACGATTACCAACATTGTTCCCACCGTCCTGGGTATGGTGACCGCAGCCAACAACGATAACTACTACGGCCCGTTCAACCTGTATGTGGCTAATACGCAGTACCTGCAAATGCTGGAAACATACAGCGACGGTTCCGGTCAAAGCGCTCTGGCTCGCGTCCTGCAACTGCCGATGATTCAAAATGTAGCCCCGTCGGATTACTTGAGTGACGGCAATGTTGTGCTGGTTCAGATGACCCGCGACGTGGTTGACTGGGCGTACAGTCAGGACATTACATTGCTTGAGTGGATGTCCCCCGATGGCCTAGTTGGCATGTTCAAGGTTTTGGCCGTGGCGACCCCACGTGTCAAAGCTGAATATTCCGGCAAGTCCGGCATCGTTCACGCCACCGGCGCATAATAGTTGATTCCAGTCTCGTTTAGTGGGGCGGGCGCTTCGGCGCCTTCCCCACTGCAAATATGGAGGACATATGACCACACTGGTAAGACTGAAGCCGGGATGCTATTACGGCAAAGACAAACAGCACCAACCCGGTGACATCATTGAATTTACGGATGAAGAACTGGCCTCTTTTGGCGATAAAGTGACAATCGTCACTGATAATCCCGGTAGAACGCAATCGTTTCCCCAAGAAGAAGAGCAAACGGCCGTATCAG
>RFGV01000685.1 GCA_003696605.1 Chloroflexota bacterium
GGGTTGAGCACCGGGGGGGCGATTGTGCTGATAGTAAGGGAGGTCTGTGCGGTACAGGTGGAATCCGCGGCAGCGGCAAAGACAACATAATACTGGGTACCGTTAACGGGAATCACATTGCGGGGGTCCGTGATGACCGTTCCACCACTGTTTGGGTCTCCATCGAACCAGATATAACTGCCAGGCACATTCGCTGGCGGGTTCAGGGTGGTTAAATCAAAGGGTGCACCATCGCATACCTGCGGATTGGCGGGCTGGGACAGCTGGATTTGCGGGAGCAATTCAACCTCAACGGGTTGCCCGACATCATTGCATTCCGGGCAAATGGTCGGAAAGGATACTGGATTGACAAATGTTATGGTAAATGTGTAGTTGACGATCGACCCCCAGAATAAATTACCCGAAACATGCAGGCGGACCACTTCGCCACGCGGATCACCCATGTAGTTGTTATTGGTAAGGGTTAACGATGATGTTGACCCTCCGTTGTAGGAGACGAGGTTACCCACAACCGAATCGATGGCACTTAACACACCGGTATTACTCTGCTGCGTTGCCGTGAAGGTAATGTTATAACGCGTAATTCCCGGGCAATACGGGATATTTGAGGGCACCGTTATAATAGCCACATCCCCAACAAATGGGGCGGTAGCTTCGGCACTTCCGCTGGTTTGCCAGGCGGGCTGGCTATTGTCGATTAACAGGCTGGCAAATGGAATAAAGTAGTGTGTACCCGGCTGGTAATCTGTGCCATTCACAAATGTATAGACTGAATTTGCGGTATCCGGTCCGAAATAGTCACCCTGCAATATCGCATTCGAAACCGCACTGAATAAGTTGGAATAGGGATTTTGAGTGGTGTGTGCCCAACCGGTCACATATCCCTTCCTCAGGCTGACTCCGGTGTTCGACACCTGAAATGTTTCTCCGTAACAAAACACATTATCTGGCGGTGTAATGCCTTCCCCTGCCCGTGTGCTGCAATCCGGGCAATCCACAATATAACTCCCTGTGGTTGCACAACCCGATGGTGCGCCATTGACCGCTACACTGTAAGTCACCGTTACCGGAGGTGACCCCGGGGTGGGGTTTACCGTTGGCGTGTAGTTTATGGACAGATTTCCGCACAAATCCACAGGAGCCACCGTGCAGTTGTCGCTGCTTTGTTTGAAGTCGCGCCCGATTACCGGTTTTGGAAATACGATGATCGTCCCTGCATTCAATTGTGATGTGGAAGGAGGGCTGGCATCCGGCAGTAAACACTCGATTTCTGCGTGGAAGGTCTGGGCTTCTTCCGTACAGGTTTGATTCGTTGAAAAGGTGTGCAGATAGGTCAATGTGTTTGCCCCGGGGATGGGCTGGTTGTTGACATACCATTGCAAAGTAAAGTCCTGATTGATCACCCCTTGATCCACCGTAGCCTGTAAGATGACGAAATCACCGGCACAACCTGTCCCGGTAACCGAAGTGGTTGCCGAGGTAAGATTCGGGCAGAATACGGTA
>RFGV01000686.1 GCA_003696605.1 Chloroflexota bacterium
ATAGTACACACAGCGTGACCAAAATAGCGTCCTATCGTATAAGGAAGCTCAGAAGCCAAAAAACCAATTGCGCGTCCCAGTACCGCATGCGGCCTTCTATAATACAATAAAGGCACACACAACCGCTCTATTCGCACCCACCTGTGCATAAAAGCATCTGTAAGCAGCTTACCTAAGGGCAGAGCACTCTTTCCCAAGGTGTCAAGCATACGTATAGACAGCCGCACAGGGTGTGTAAGAACTTCGTCCAACGCCGTAACCGGCTGCCTACTACCTACGGGAAGAGCTTTATTATAAAACTCACAAGCTAACACAAGAAAATGTGCCTCTGCTACAGTGATAACATACCAGTATAACGATAGCATAGCCGCTTGCAGACCAGGTCTATTAATAGCACGAGGCAGCAGGGGCTCAGCAAGCCCTTGTGAAACCACCTGACCGCAGACGTTCGCAACAAGCCAAATAGCACAGAGCCGGTCAATTATAGTCTTGCGAACACCGAAAGCTCCAAAAACACCACCGCCCGAAATACCACTGGCCACAGATTGCTTGCTAGGTAGACCATAACCAAAGTGGTACAACAGAGCACCACCCCTGTTTAATAAACGCTTAGGCACGAAATACCCAACGTTGGAGCCAAGTGGGCGCGCTCGTAGCATATTACTCCAATCTATACCGTGAACAATAACAGCGTGTGCAGCTGTAACCCCAGCGCCAGAGGTTAACAAAATTAACGTGTTCAAAAAAGGCACTTCCCATGCCTCAAACACTTCAACCCCCCGAGGTGGCCAAACCGCCCCGATAAAGATACTAGGTGATAGGCTTGAATGAAAAAATCCCCAGAAAAAGGCAACAAAAAACATGACCTCGGAAACAATAAAGAAAATCATTCCGGTCCTATGAAGATAGGTCACGACAGTTGTATGTGCACCCTCATAGGTTGCCTCTATAACAACGTCTCGCCACCACAGAAGGAGTGCTAGCACAACTATTACCGCTTTCACCCCCACGGTACCACCCCCTACTAAGCCTAACCACGCAACAACCGAACCAAGTAAGCCAAATACGCCAATTGAGACAACCAAGGGCCAAGGACTTACAGAAACCAAGTGGAACGGATTTCGTCCTGGGAAAGTACGATATCCTGGTAGGCAGCCTTTGATATAAGGAGCAAACCGCATGTAGCGCAAAATCGATATCATACTACTTACCCGTCCTACTACCCGTTGGATACCATGGCCCCGAAAACAAATATAGCCTATAATCCTGCGCAAGGACCACTGGCTCGTATACAAGTAACCGCTGCTTCTCACTGTACCCAACCTCCTCGAAACCTGTCAATGGAAAATCCTTCCGAAGAGGGTAACCCTTAAAACCATAATCGGTAAGAATACGCCGCATATCCGGATGACCAATAAAAAGTAGTCCCAGCATATCCCATGCTTCACGTTCATACCATACCGC
>RFGV01000687.1 GCA_003696605.1 Chloroflexota bacterium
CCCAGCGGTTAAAGATTTTGATAAATTCCAGTGTATACCCATTTTTGTTAAACAACCGGAAATAATCATTGACACCATCCTGATTCGGGGTAAAGGCTGTGGGCAACGCCAGGGGCGATGCATCGATAAGGCTGATGAAGACACTGTCTTTCGCTACACACATCCCGGTGGTATCTCCACCGGAATATCCATAGATATAGAACCAACCCGAAGAATCGGGTTTTACCCATAAACTGCTGCTATTCGCCTGGTATGCCCATGTGGCAGGTTGCCAGGTATAATAACCCGCACCGGTAATTGTGATTATAATGCTGTCTCCCTGCTGCATTTCGATGTCATCCGGAGTGATGTCAATCGTTGGCTTTTCCAGCACGTGGATGGTGAGGGAGTCAACCGCAAGGCAGCGACCATTCATAGATGTTATCGTATAGGTGGTTGTGTTTTCAGGATAAAAGGAAGGGGTTACACAACCGGTACAGCTGATTCCAAAACCTGGTGACCATTCCACTGCTCCATCCGTGGAAACATACACCGCCACCGTATCCCCCTCACAAATGGTGGTATTTCCGGGGATTTGTACATCCGGCTTCTGCCCGGAATAAATCATGAGTGTGGTATCCCCTGTACAGCCCGCATTCTGCCAGCTCAGCCGGATTACCGTATGGGTGTCAGGCAGCATCCATCCAGCAGTGTTCAGGAAGGTATCCCCATCAGGGTAAATCATCCACGCAAATGATTCCGGAATGTTTCCGGTAAGGGAAAAATGCAGGGTATCACCCACACAGATTGAATCATTGGAAACGGATACTTCCGGCACCAAAGGTTCATTAACCAGAATATGCACATTTCCGGTTGTTATGCACCCCCCCGAATCGGCAATTATCGTATAGGTTATCGAATCGTCAGGAAAGGCGATGGTTGTATCGCATTGCGTGCAACTTAAACTCATGGCGGGTAACCACCGGATGGAACCGCCAGAAATCGCGTAAACTTCAACACTATCTCCCTTGCAAATCGAAACCGTGTCAGGTATGAACAAGGATGGCCGGGGTTTAACGGTAACCGTTATAATCAATGTATCAAAGCCACAACCATTTCCTGAAATGACATGATATTCCCTGGTTTCATCCGGATAAACCACAGGATCTGGTTTAAACGGATCATCGATTTGGAGCCGGGGCGTCCAGTTGTAATCGACACCACCTGAAACAAAGAGGTGAACTGAATCCCCAGCGCATATAGCGGTATCGGTAAACAAGGCATTCAACACGATGCCCGAGTCAATACGAATGAACACAGTATCGGTATCCTCACATATTCCATTGTCAACTTTGACGGTATATGACACACTGGCCACGGGAAATGCAAAGGGTTTGGGACATTGGATACAACTCAACCCCGTGGCAGGCGACCAATAGTAGGATTGCCCACCGGTAGCTGACAATCGGATGGTATCCCCGGTGCACATGGAGGTATCCTCCCCCGCATCAGCTGATGGGCGGGGCAAGACGAATACCGTCACACTATCCGATCCCTGGCATCCGGCATTATACGCAAACAACACATAAGTGGTTGTGGTATCGGGAGAGGCAACAGGTGCCGGGCAGTTGAAACAACTCAATCCGCTGGAAGGAGTCCATACCACCGAATCAGCCGGACCCGCTGTCAGCACCACAGAATCGCCCTTGCATATTGCCGTGTCATTACCGGCAAATGCAATCTGGTTTGAAGGCACATGTGATTGGGGAAGGGTAAGATGAAACAACACCGCACCAGAATCACCCGGCATGGCACCATTCGTTGAGTTCAAACACGCGGGGTTTGCATTGTTATTCGTGGTAATGCCGGCATTTCCGCCTGAAATATCCACCTGAACCATCGGGGGCGGTTGTGCAGACTTGAACCAGACCACACCTCCACCTCCTCCACCCCCCGGGCCGTGGCACAATTGATTGCTCCCCGCATTGTTCGTATTTCCGCCATTACCACCTTTGACAATTACATACAGCGGGCTGACGACAGTGTCAGTAAATAACAATACCGTACCGCCTGCACCACCTCCGCCTGCACCATCGCCTCCACTGCGCAGCGCGCTCTCTCCGGTAGCATTGATTTGCCAACCGTTGCCGGTAATAACGGGAGCGCTGAGAATGACAATCCCTCCCCCATTACCACCAGATGTGCCATTCACATCATTGTCATGACCTGCACCGCCTCCGCCTCCCATGAAAATTTTCCCCTGCTGGTTCTGGTAATCCAGCGGATATCCACCGATACCCGGATGTTCCCCATAGCAGTAAAATGGTGAAGGACTCAGCTTTTGCCCTCCAATGCCGCCTGCGCCTGCATTGCTGCCGCCCCCACCCCCGGCATTATGGTCGTTACCGCCACCACCGCCATTTGCATAAGCCCCCTTACCGCATTCATAGGCAGGGTCATAC
>RFGV01000688.1 GCA_003696605.1 Chloroflexota bacterium
AATTGACCCTGAAGTACCTGATAGTCCAACAGAAATTTTGAATTTGAATTCTCTAGGTGTATCAAGTGAGCAACATATGCAAGCAAGTATTTGGGTGCCCGCCCAGCCTTGAAACCGTGCAGCAGACCCGCTACCTCCCCTTTGGCGGCTACCGGGCGGGCAGCAGCCCCAACCCCATCACCAGCCACGCCTACACTAGCCAGCGAGAGAACATGGACATTGGCCTGTACTATTACAATGCCCGTTACTACGCCCCCACCCTGGCCCGCTTCCTCTCCCCCGACACCATTGTGCCGGACCCGGCCAACCCGCAAGCCTTCAACCGGTACAGCTACGTCGAAAATCGGCCGCTCAATTTCAATGACCCAACGGGGCAGTTGCCGCACGGCATAACGCTTTTTCCATACCATGATTCCTTGGGCACTCTTGTTTTGGATGTTTTTTCAACGACATCTGTTTGACCCGAAGGCCACTTGCTTTCTGGCAGACGATGAAAGTGCCGTTACCAGGTGGGTGATGGTCTGCCATTTTTTAAGGGAGGACGTATAATTGCTGTATGTTGGTTGATACCCATTGTCATCTGGATTTTGAGCGGTTTGATACAGATCGGGAGGCTGTGTTGTCTCGTGCTCGGGAAGCTGGTGTGACGCGGATTGTGGTGCCAGCGATTGATTTGGAAAATTGTGAGACGGTTTTGCGTCTGGCCGAACAGTATGAGATGGTGTTTGCGGCGGTTGGAGTGCATCCTAATTCTGCAGCAGGTTGGCAGGATGGCTGGGTGGAGCGATTGCGGGGGTTGGCGCAACATGAGAAGGTGGTGGCGATTGGGGAGATTGGGTTGGATTATTATTGGGATCGGACACCGCCAGCAGTACAGCATCGGGCATTTGCTGCGCAACTGGAGTTGGCCGCGGAGTTGGGTTTGCCGGTGATTGTGCATAATCGGGATGCGAGTGAGGATGTGTTGCGTTTGTTGGCGGCGTCTTCGCTGGCGGGGCGTGCGGAGGCTGGTGTGTTGCATTCGTTTTCGGCAGGGTGGGAAACGGCCGTTTCTGCCTTGTCGCTTGGTTTTTACCTTGGTTTTACTGGTCCTGTCACTTTCAAAAAGGCGGATGAATTGCGCCGCATTGCTGCCCGTGTGCCCGCTGACCGGTTGCTGGTGGAAACAGATGCACCATTTCTGGCACCTCATCCTCATCGTGGCCAACGGAATGAACCGGCGTATGTGGCACTTGTGGCCGAACGGCTGGCTATTACCCGTGGGGTAGAAACGGCCGAATTGGCTCGTCAGACAACCCAAAATGCCTTTCGTCTTTTTTCGCGGATGTCCTATGCCTGAAACATCACCAGACCTCTCTGTAATCATCGTTAGCTGGAATGTGCGCGAGTTACTGCGTGTCTGCTTGCAAACAATTCGGCAAGAAGAAGATGTGCACCCGGAAGTTGTGGTAGTGGATAGCGGTTCCACAGACGGCACACCGGAAATGGTACGTGCTGAGTTCCCTGAAGTGCATTTAATTGCCTGCCCAGACAATGTGGGATTTCCAAAAGGCAACAATCTGGGGTTGGGGGTAGCAACTGGCCGATATGTATTGTTGTTAAATCCAGATACAGAAGTGCAGCCGGGTGCTCTGGCTACAATGCTGGCATATATGGATATGCATCCAGATGTTGGGGTAGTTGGACCTCAACTGCTCAATCCAGATGGCACGGTGCAATCTTCTCGACGACGTTTTCCCACGTTAGCCACGGCCGTTTTTGAAAGCACCTGGCTGGAACCGTTTGCTCCCCGGACAGTGTTGCACCATTACTATGCCCTGGACTTGCCAGATGACCAGATCGCCGATGTGGATTGGGTGACTGGCGCCTGTATGCTAGTGCGAAGGGAAGTGATAGAACAGGTGGGAGGCATGGACGAGGGGTATTTTATGTATTCGGAAGAATTAGACTGGTGCCGACGTATCCGACAGAAAGGGTGGCGTGTGGTATACTTGCCCCACGCCCAAGTTATGCATCATGTGGGTAAAAGTAGCGAACAGGCTGTTACTGCCCGACATATCAATTTTCAGCGGGCGAAATTGCGTTATTTTCGCAAATATCATGGTCGCCTGGTGGCGGCAGGATTGCGAATTTTGTTGTTAGGAATGTATGTCTGGCAGATGTGTCTGGAGGCGGGCAAAGGGATAATTGGACATAAACGGCCGTTGCGCTGGCAGCGAGTTCGCTCCTACTGGCAAGTCATTCGGTCTGGCTTGCATCCGGCTGGTGAATAACCAGACCAAAATGGGCAATCAGTCCCGTCTCGCTTGACATATTATCCAGGTCGTATCATACTTAAGCGTAACCAAGATGAGGTGTGCCATGAAAACGACACGAATAGAAATTGATCTTCCTGTTGCCATCTATGAAGAACTTAAGTTGATTGCCGAGGCATCATCCTGGCCGTTTGAACGTGTCCTTATCCAGACGATCAAGTCTGGCATGCCCCCGACCTTGCAAAAAGTTCCTGAAGTATTTCATAAAGAACTTCTTGCGTTAAACGGCCTGGAAGATAAAGACCTTTTGCGTATTGCCGAAGGAAACTGGCCAGAACCAGAGAAAAAGGATGCAGCCTACAAAAAGGCAGACTTTGAAGCATTGCGACGCACTTATGCTCTGTCGTTGTTACGTTGGCGTGGGCATCCTGTGCCTGGCCCCTATGAAACCCTGCTGAAATAGTCGTCGGCACATGGGCCTGAAAATTGGTCTTGTAACCGGCGAATTCCCACCAATGGAAGGGGGGGTGGGGGCGTTTACTCATGAGTTGGCATGTGCGTTGCATGACGCCGGTCATGAAGTGCATGTCATTACCAGCCGTTTGGCTCGCCCCAAAACTGAAAAACGACAGGTGCGCCAGCTTTTGGAGCCGGTGGCAATGCCTTTTGGCTGGTTGCATCCCCAAGTTCGTCGTTGGCGCTGGTCGTCAGTGGGGGTGGTGGCTGATTTGGTGTTGCGGTATGAGCTGGATGTGGTGAATGTGCAGTATCAGCCAGCGGCGTATAACATGCGTAGTGCGGCGGTTAATTTTTTGCCATGGCGGTTGAAGGGAATGGTAAAAACGGCCGTTACCTTTCACGATTTACGTGTGCCATACCTGTTCCCAAAGGCTGGTCCCCTGCGCCGGTGGGTCGTTCACTTTATGGCCCGCCAGGCACATGGCGTTATTGCCACCAATCCGGCCGATTTTGCTGCCCTAAAAACAGCAGGCATACCCCATGTACGCGAAATTCCCATTGGTAGCAACATCACAGTCCATCAGGTATCACCTGCAGAAATTGCGGCAGCCAGAACCAGCTTGTCGTTGCCTGAAGATGGCTATCTGATAGGGTATTTTGGTTTTTTGAATGCCAGTAAAGGGGCGGATTTGCTGGTGCGGGCATTGGCAGAATTGGATGAACGGGTGCATTTGGTGTTTATTGGTGGGCGCACTGGTAGCAGCGACACGGAGAATAACCGCACTTTTTTGCAGAAAATTGACCAGCTGATTGATTCGCTGGGGTTAAATGGCCGTGTTCACTGGACTGGCTTTATGCCAGAGCGAGAAGTATCGGTTTGGTTGCGGGCGGTTGACCTGATGGTGATGCCATATCGGGATGGCGCGTCGTTGCGGCGGGGGACGTTAATGGCGGCTTTGGCTCATGGTACACCGTTGTTGACAACGGAACCGTCTGTGCCGACACCGGCGTTGAAGCATGGGGAGAGTGTGTGGCTGTCTCCAGTAGATGATGTAAATGGGTTGGTATTGGCGTTGCGTTTGTTGTTGGCTGATTCTGGATTGCGCCAGCGACTTGGTGAGGGGGGAACGGCCGTTGCCCGTGCTTTTGCATGGGACAAAATTGCGGCACAAACGGCCGAATTCTTTCAGTTTTTACTGGCAAACACCTGATTTTTCTGACCTGATCGTCAGGAAAACGTGTGAAAAACAAAGGTGGCAGCTTCCTCTTTTGCCGGTAAAATCATCCCGCTATGAGTGAAAAACGAGTATTGACGATTATTTTGGCCTTATTTCTTGTATTGGGGGGAATTTACGCGCTAAAAACGCCTGTTTTTGAGGCGTCGGATGAATTATGGCATTATCCGATGGTGCGCCACCTGGCTGATGGGAATCCGCTGCCGGTGCAGGTATTCGATCCCGCTCAGGCTGGTCCCTGGAAGCAGGAAGCAAGTCAACCACCATTGTACTATTATCTGGGGGCAGCGCTTACTTTTTGGATTGACACGTCTGATATGGCGCAGGTGCGGCGGCTAAATCCGCATGTAGATAATGGTTTGATTACCGAGGATGGGAATATCAATTTGGTGGTTCATGATCCAATGGCGAATCCCTGGCAGGGGACGTTGTTGGCGGTGCGGGTGGTGCGTTTGTTTTCGGTGTTGTTAGGTGCGGTAACGGTTTATCTGACTTTTCGCATAGCCAAGGAAGCATTGCCAAATCGGCCAGATGTGGCGTTGGGGGCAACGGCCGTTACGGCGTTTACCCCGATGTTTCTGTTTATTAGTGGTGCGGTGAATAATGATAATCTGATAGTGCCGTTGGCTGGCCTGGCATTATGGCTGATGGTGCGGCTGGTGCGCAGTGATGTAGTGGGGGCGCATGATCGGGGGCAGCTGGTTTTGCTGGGTGTGGTGATTGGGCTGGCGGCATTGACGAAAATTAGTGGGGTGGGGTTGTTGGCGTTGGCGTGGGGCACGGCCGTTTTGCGCCGATGGCAACGGGAGAAACGGCCGTCTGCCTGGGGAAAGTTGTTTGTTGTGGTGGGGCGGGGCACAGTTGACTGGTTGCTGATATTGCTCCCGGCATTGGCTGTGGCTGGCTGGTGGTATTACCGCAATGTTGTCTTATATGGGGACTGGAAAGGGTGGAATGCATTTATTGCTGTTTTGGGGCAACGGGCGCATCCGGCATCGTTGGCTCAGCTTTGGGGAGAGCGGTGGGGGTTTATGATGTCTTATTGGGGGCTGTTTGGTGGGGTTAATGTCCCCATGCCCTTGTGGATTTATCGGGTGTTGAATAGTGTGGTTGTGGTTGGCGTGGTCGGTTTTTTGGTATTTTTGGGGCGTGAGGTGCAGGGCTGGCGCTGGCGGGAACGGCCGTTTCCCGCACAGATATTGGTATTGGTTGAACGATATTTTCCCCTGGTGTTGTCCTTGTTGTGGGCACTGGCTATTGTGTATGGGCTGATCAATTGGGCGCGAGTAACGTGGTCTTCTCAGGGGCGGCTGGTGTTTTCAGCATTGCCGGCGTTGAATACATTGCTGGCAGTGGGTTTGGTGGGTTGGTTGCCCCAACGTGTCGGACGGGTTGTAATGGCTGGCCTGGGACTGTTTTTATTGGGGGTGGCGGCGTTGGCTCCGTTTTTGTGGATTGCGCCGGCATATGCATTGCCTCTGGCGGATGATGTGAAATTGGCGCAGCCATTGGATGTGGTGTTTGGTGAGCGAATGCGGTTGAGAGGATTTGAATTATCTGATTTGGCTGTTTTGCCGGGGGATAGCCTGGAGGTGCAATTGGCATGGGAGGCTGTGGCACCTATGTCACGGGATTGGAGTGTGTTTGTGCATTTGAATGATCCGGTGTTGGAACGGCCGATTGCGCAAAGGGATATGTATCCTGGGCAGGGTTTGTGGGCGACGTCGTTGATGCAGCCCGGAGAGAGGGTGGTGGATAGGTATGTGTTGCACGTGCCCGAAACGGCCGTTGCGCCAGCGAATCTGGAGTTGGTGGTGGGGTTGTATGATTTTGCGACGGGAGAGCGGTTGTTATTGGCCGATGGTCGCGATGCGGTGCGGCTGGCCGATGTGCAATTAACGGCCGTTCCGGGTGCGTATCCTAATCCGGTGCAGGTTAATTTTGAGGACGAACTGGTGTTGGTCGGGTTTGAGGTGTTGCCGCGACGGGTGGCAGCCGGAGAGAGTGTAACGGTGACTTTGTATTGGCAGGTAAAACGGCCGTTGTCTGCGGATTATACTTTTTTTGCTCAGGTTGTTGACGAGGATACAACCCGTTGGGCGGCACAAGACCTGGCACCAACTGAAGGTACGTCTGCCTGGCAGGTGGGGGAGGTATATCCATTTACAATGACGCTGGCTTTGCAAGCAGATACACCGCCGGATATTTATCCGATTATTATAGGATTGTACACACGTACACCAGATGGTGGATTTGATCGCCTGCAAATTTTGACAGAAGACGGCCGTTTGACAGATGATTTCTTGCAATTGACACTTTTGCGGGTAGAGTAAGGCTGATGGCAACATTTACGCGAAAAAAACGGGATGAAACGAATACAACATATACCGTTACGCCTCACCGCGTAACAGATTCCCCCTGGATATTAGGGTTGGTTTTGGGGCTAACTGCGTTAGTGGGTGGAATGATTTTGGGATTTGGTGGGCCTTTGGCTGGTCTGGCGGTGTTGGTGGCTGGCATAACGGCCGTTATTGTCCTGCAAAACATTACAATTGGCTTTTGGGGGGTAATTGCTGTTATCTGTTTATTACCCTTTGCCACCCTGCCCATTGATATTGGTCTTACGCCAACCTTCCTGGATGTGGCTCTGGGTGCTGTGGTGGGGGTGTGGTTGTTGGGTGTTGTTACCGGGCAACAACGGCAGATTGTTACCGCACCAGTAACTGTACCATTGTTATTATTTATTCTCATTGCGATTTTTGCCTTTATTTTTGGGTTGAATAATGGCCCACTCACACCTACCTTGTTGCGTAAATTTGCTGAACTGGTAATGAGTTTGGGTTTTGTGTTGATTGTGATTGATTATTGTGCTTCGTGGGAGCGGCTGGAAGGATTGGTGAAAGCGATTTTACTGGCTGGTGCCGGAGCCGCTGCGGTTGGTATTGGGTTATGGGTGTTGCCAGATGATACGGCTAACTCGCTGTTGAATATGTTACAACGGGTAGGGTATCCGGGGGGCTGGGTGATTCGGTACATAGAGGAAAATCCGGCACTGTCGGAACGGGCGATTGGTACATCAGTGGATCCAAATGTGTTGGGTGGGCTGTTGCTGATGATTGGGGCATTGGCGGGACCCCAGTTGGTGGCAAAACGGCCGTTGTTTCCGCGGTGGGGAACGGCCGTTATTATTGGTCTTGTTTATGTATGCCTTGTGCTAACCTTTTCCCGTGGTGCTATGTTGGGGCTGGTTGCCGGATTAGGCTTTGTGGCCGTCATGCGTTATCGGCGGCTACTCCCTTACATGGTAGTGTTGGGTTTATTGCTATTATTATTACCTGTCGCTCAGGGCTACATTGCCCGTTTTATTGAAGGATTTCAGGGACAAGACCTGGCGACACAAATGCGGTTTGGTGAATACAAAGATGCACTTCGTTTGATACAACGATACCCGTTATTTGGCGTAGGATTTGCCGGCACGCCCGATATTGATCTTTATCTTGGTGTAGCCAGTGTTTATCTGACAATTGCTCAGGTAATGGGCTTGTTGGGCTTGTTTACTTTTTTTGCTGTCATGCTCACGGTTTTTGGATATGCCTTTTTTAACCGGCATTGGTTTAAAGGGCATGAGCGACTGGATGCGATCTGGTTAGGGTTACATGCAGCCTTGGTGGGAGGATTGGTCGCTGGTGTGTTTGACCATTATTTGTTTAACCTGGAATTTCATCATGCTGTGACTGCATTCTGGTTGCTTGTGGGGATGGCAACAGCAGCCACACGATTAGGGATTGAAGTAGGTAGAGCAGAAGCGGAGACCGGGTAAATGGGCTTTTTACTGGTTATTACACGTGAAGTCAGAAACAAATAACTCCTTCTCGACGACTTGACCATCTCCGGAAACGACTTTGCCCCGCCCAATGACATGAGGCCCACTAAGGTTGTTGACTTCAAAACCAAACCCTTCATTCTCTAAAGGACCAGCCATTTTGACGTCGTTCCAGTAGTACGTGTAAATGCCGTCGCCTCCCTGTCCACGCATGTAAATAGTCCGGTAGATAACGTTATTTTCGCATCGGCTGCCAGGTAAGGGGTAGAGGTCAAGGAAGAGTTGAGGGCAATGGCCTGGTTCACAGGTTGGGGTAGTGGCCGGAACGGCCGTTGGTACGGGAACGATGGGAAGTGCCTCAAAGTCACCTGACCATTCATAGCGAGGAGCGTATGTGTATCCCTCGTTGCCACGATCGTCTTGCACGTAGAACCAACGACCAATGGGGGAACGTCCCAATACGGTAACACTATCACCAGCATCCACAAAAGTAATTTCAGTGGCATTGGCATCTGGTTCTGTGAAAATGCTGGCCGAGAGGAGGGCGACGGCCGTTGGGTTAATTGCGTTTTGGGTGGGGGTAGC
>RFGV01000689.1 GCA_003696605.1 Chloroflexota bacterium
CCCCTACGCCAACCCGTACCCCTACTCCAACTCGTACCCCTACCCCAACTCGCACACCGACTCCAACCAACACACCAACTCCTACCAACACACCAACTCCTACCAATACACCAACTCCTACCAATACACCCTCTTCCACACCTACTCTGACACCAACCAATACCCCTACGCCGTCCCAAACTCCTACTCCGCAATTTACAGTCACGCCTTTGCCAACCGATACACCGGTTATTACCAATACACCTAAACCAACAGATACCCCAACCCCCACGCCAGTACCGCCTACCAATACGCCAACTAATACCCCAACGCCAACCAATACACCTGTCCCTACCAGCACACCAACACCTGGCCCTACTTTTACAGCAACACCGCTTCCAACCGATACGCCTACGCCCGGTGGCTTGCCTGGGGGCTAATTGGCTTCATGTTGCCATTTTGGGCTAACTCCCCGTAAGCATATAGAAAATTTCTGGTTATTTGCCTGCTTTTTTGGAGTGGGATAAAGTGCCATCCTCTATCTATTTTGAAATGAGTGAGGGCGTGTATGACAAAGCGGAAAGCTGGTGGTCAACAGGTGTGGCGGGCATATGTGATTCTGGCAGCAGGAATTTTTGGTATTGGTTTGTCGGGGATATTTGTAAGACTGGCGAATGTACCGGGGGCGGTAAATGGTTTTTATCGAATGGGTATCGCCACGGCCGTTTTAACCCCCATTTTTTGGCAACAACGCCGCAAAAACCCAAAACTGCCCCGCAAAGAATCTCTCATTGCTCTGCTAGCCGGGTTGTTTTTTGCCGCTGATCTTACCTTTTGGAATACGGGGATTTTGATTAGCGGGGCCACCAACCCGACCCTGATGGCAAACACAGCACCAGTTTGGGTAGGACTGGGTGCCATGTTCTTCTTTCGGGAAAAGTTGAATCGGCAATTTTGGCTGGGATTGGGGGTTGCTCTGGCCGGAACGGCCGTTATTCTGGGGCTGGATGCTCTCAACAACGTCGGCCTGGGTACATTCTTCGGCTGGCTGGCCAGCCTTTTCTACGGGGGCTATTTCCTGCTCACCCAACGCAACCGACAAAAGCTAGATGCGCTTTCTGCCTTCTGGCTTTCCGCCGCCAGTGCGACCTTTGCCTTGCTGATAATTGCCCTGATAATGCGCCAACCCCTTACAGGATACACACCCACCACTTACCTCTATTTAGTCGCCCTTGGCGTTTTCGTACAGGCACTTGGCCAACTCTCGCTCACCTATGCTTTGGGGCATTTGCCAGCTTCTATTGTCTCTGCTTCGGCATTAGGACAACCTGTTTTGACCGCCATTTTTGCAGTTCCCCTGCTGGGTGAAACATTAACAACGGGACAAATCGCAGGGGGGCTGGCAGTCGTGTTTGGCGTGTTCAATGTTCATCTGAGCCGAGCCAGACAAAACCGAAAAGAAACAATTGGGACATTGGGAAAAACGGCCGTTTCCCCACCAGAACCCTGAAACAGACCCTAACTGCCAAAATACTGTTGCAACCACGCCCCCGCCGCCCTTAAATCCGTTTGCCACGCCACACTCACCAACCGGCGCAACTCCGCCATGCCATCCAGATGCACCACCTCCGACAACATCGGATCCAGCCGGAAATAACGCTCTCCCAAAAACTGGCGACACTGAAAATCCACCAGACTGACATCATTCCCCATCGTCACATTCAACAAACGCATATCCTGACTCCATTGCACCACCCCCCAATCTCCATCATCATCCGGTGCCAAAGCCAAAAACTGCGCATTCTGCCCCGTTCCTACCGACAGCAAAATCACATCTTCCAGTCGTTGTCCACCTGTTTCCGGATGGATAGCTTGAGCCAGCGCACACATTGCCGGATTTTTGGCAAAAATTCCGCCATCTACATACCCCTGATAAATAGGGAAGAAAATAGGCGCCGCACTGGTACGCAAAGCCACATCTACAATCAACTCATCTTTGTCCGAGTCAGGGCCAGGGAAATTGTGAAAGAATTTAGGCTTCCAGGTGCGAAAACTGCCAGGACCTGTCGCCTCGTTATCCAGGTCAAAGGCGGCAACAAGCACGTGACGCGGCAGATCACCCAACGTACGTTCACCAAAAACAGATTGTAATGCTCTTTTAAGGTTATGGTTGGTGTACCAGGCGGCCGTCTCACCCCGTTTGCGGTTAGGGCTGGCAGGTGTGTCGGCAAAAACGGCCGTTCCCGATTGCTCATACATCTCATACACCTCGCGCGGCGTAAATCCGGCCGCAAACGCCAGCGCCAAAATCCCGCCAGTTGATGTACCCGCAAACAAATCTACCCGACTCATATATGCCGGTTCCCACTCCGCCAACCGATCCAGCAAAATCGCCGTCAATAACCCCCGTATGCCACCCCCATCCAATGAAAGAATACGATAAAATGCCATGCTGCTTTGCCTCCAGTCAAGTTCAGGTACTGGTATCACTTTGGCCTGGCTGTCAATACCAGATTGCCATAAGAATCAACGGCCGTTTCCCAGCCAGGCGGCACAACCGTTGTCGTATCATATTGGAACACAACAGCCGGTCCGGCAAACCGATTACCCGGTTGCAATCGCTCCCGCTGGTAAAGAGATGTGGTTATTGGTTGGCCATCAAACCAGACCTGTTTTGTACCCAATCGGGCAGAAGAAGGATCATCCTTTTGGGCAGGGTGGGCAAATATGGCCGGCGGCGTAATGGGAAAAACGGCCGTTAAACGCGCCGTCACCAATTCCACAGCCGCCTCCGGCCTCTGATATCCATACCGCCGCTCATGCGCCTGATGAAACACCTCCACCGGCGATTCCACCCCAGCCTCGGCCGACACAGCCAGCGGCACAGTCAACTCATGCGACTGCCCCACATACCGCATATCCAGGGCATAACGAAACACCACCTCCGACACATCATACCCATCAGCCGCCATATCGGACAGCGCCTTAGCCCGCAACGCCGCAAACACCTCGCCCAGCCACCCGGCCAAATCGGGAGACCATTGCACCACCTGCCGTAACACAGCCCGCGAATAATCCCGTGTTGGATGAGCAGCCAACATCCCCAATGCTGACAAGACCCCCGGTACCGGCGGAATCAGCACCCGCGGAATTTGCAGGCTTGCTGCCAATTCGCAGGCATGGAGTGGTCCGGCACCACCAAAAGCAACTAGCGTAAACCGTCGGGGATCGAAACCACGTTCCACAGAAATACGCCGAACTGCCCGTTCCATGTTGGCATTGGCAACTTGTATGACACCCCAGGCAGCCTCTTCCGGTGTTGCTACCCCCATCTGCACAGCCAGATCAGCCAGGCTCCGACGTGCCGCCACTAAATCTAATTGCATGGTTTGCCCCAGAAAATGGTTTGCGTCCAGTCGCCCCAGAACCAGGTTGGCATCGGTAACAGTGACAGGCTGACGGATGGTAACGCCAGCCAGAGTGAGAGACCAGTTTGGCGGAATACGGCCGTAGCAGGCCGGACCCGGATCCGCACCAGCACTTTGTGGCCCAACATGCAACGCTCCGCCCGCATCCACATAAGCCAGGCTGCCACCGCCTGCACCAACTGTGTGAATATCTATGACGGGTAAACGCAAGGGCATGCCAGCTATTTCCCCTTCGGTCGTGGTGGGAATGCGCCCCGGACATAAGGCGACGTCGGTACTGGTTCCCCCCATGTCAAAGGTGATGATCTCTTCAAATCCGGCCAGAGTGGCTATGTATCGCGCCCCTACAACGCCCCCAGCAGGCCCGGAAAGTACAGTCCGCGCGGCCTGAGAAGCGGCCGTTTCCGGGGGAATAACACCACCATTACTCTGAATAATGGCCAGTCGGCGGCTTTTTAATTGGGTGGCCAGTCGGGTGAGATAACGGCGCATGACAGGGGTAACATACGCATTAATGACGGTGGTGGCTGTTCGTTCATATTCCCGATATTCTGGCAAAATTTCTGAAGACAGGGAAACAGGAAAATCTGCACCAAGTGTTTTGTGAATGGCCTGTCGTGCTTGTTGTTCGTGCTCTGGCCGCAGGTAGGAAAACAAAAAACAGATGGCGACTGATTCGATTTTTTCGGCAGCCAAGTGGCTAAGGATGTCAGACAGGCTTTTGGGATCAAGCGGGATGAGGATATCTCCCTGGGCAGTAACGCGTTCGGATAACTCGTATCGCCATTGACGGGGAACAAGTGGCTGTGGTTTTTGGGGGACAAGGGCGTACAGGTCGGGGCGGTTTTGGCGACCAATTGCCAGTATGTCGGCAAAGCCAGCGGTGGTAATGAGGGCTGTGCGGGCACCACGTCTTTCCAGCAGGGCGTTGGTGGCGACGGTGCTGCCGTGAATGACAACGGCCGTTTCCGGTACACCTAGCTGGTTAATACCGGTCAAAATCGCCTGTGAAGGGTCTTCTGGGGTGCTTAACTGCTTGTGTACATGAAAACGGCCGTTTTCGTCCAGCCATACAAAGTCTGTAAACGTTCCACCTGTATCAACGCCCAATCGGGTTTGTTTGCTCATGCCAACTCCTGTAAGCCAATGTCCAAACAATGCTGAAGTAAGTCTGAGTAACCGTGTAAATACCCAACATCACCAATGACAATCCACCTACCAAAACCGGGTAAAAGGGAGATGCCTCCCAATTGGTCAGGGCTGCCAATTGTAACAAAGGGAGTTGTACCAACAGAGAAAATAGATAGCGAATGCCCCAGCCAGCACCAAAAAGAATGGTAATAGCAGGCCAATACTGGCGTAGTAGTTGCCATGCCCGCACCACGCTGGAACGAACGCCTCCCCAAACGGCCGTTTCCCGAAACGCCAGCGTGCGCATAACGGCCGTGGCCACCCATAACGGCAGCAACAACATCATCAGGGGCAGCAAACACACCAGCAAAACGCCCCCAAACAATCCAGCCACCCACATGACGGCAACTCCCTGCATGACCATCACCACCACCCCAATTATCCCCCCGGCCAAAACCAACAATAAAAGAAACACCACCAAAAAAATGGGGAAAAAGATCAGGGTGTCAATGGCCACAAACTGTTTCAGCAACTGCCAGCCCTCTCTGGCAGCCTGAACCAGCGTAAGACGGCGTTCTTGACCTTGAGTAGCCAGCCACACAGAACGAATGAGCGCGCCTTCTGCCATACTGGCCACTAACCAATAAAGCAAAGCAACTTGAATAAGTGGCAACAGGTAACCCAGAACGAGCTGCCAGAAAAGGTCTTCCGGCTGTGATGTAAGTGGCACAGGAGACACGGGTCTTTCCAGAGTGGGAATATTCAGGCGCGGCAAGAAAAAGGTAACGGCCGTTACCAGAAAAAACTCACTCGCCACTGCACCCAGCGCCAGCCAAAACCCCCAAAACAACAAAGACCAATCCTGCCGCAACAACCGCCAGGCTGCCACAAATAAATGTGACAATGTCACCCCTGCCCCCTTACTCAATCACGGCTTTCGCTGGCAACACCTTATCTACCCACTCCTTGTAAGCCAGAGTAAACGAAGCCGATTGCCACGCCCGTATGACAGATTGAAGGGCCGCACTAATAATACCCATACACAAGAAAGCACCTGCAAACAGCAAAATTTCGGCCGTTCCCAAACTCCCCATCTCAATTGACTGCCCCAAACCAATAACCAGCCCAAACAAAATTGGCACAAACGCAATACCAATCATAAAGCCAACCACCATATTCACCACCAGGAAAAGCACCGCCAACAGAAAAATTTCCACAAAATTCTGGCGCAACACCTGCCACCCGTGCCGCAAACTGTCAGTTATCCCCAAATTGAGAACAACAACCCCCCGTGTGGCAAAAGGTACAATAAATGCCACCACCAAAAGATAAGGAATAAGCACACAGCAAAGCAGCAAAAAGCACAAGCCCAAAACTGCCCCAACATCAAGGAGATCTTGTCTATCTCCCATCCAGGAAGTAGATGAGGACACGAACAGCACCAAAAAGAGAGTGGGCAAACCAACCAGAATCATTGGCGCGTACAACATCAGGTTCACCCCAATCAGTCGCCCTAATCTGGCTGTACCTGTACCAAAAGCCTCACCCAATGTGACCGTCTCGCCCTCATCCAACCGATAAACCGCGTCAATCATACCCGCTTCGGAAACCAGGCGGAGTAACCAAAGAACAATAGACAATACCAATACAAAGCAGGCCAAGGCCAAAATAACAGAGGGGTTTACATTAGAGAAGGGAGAGCCACTAAAATTACCTGTGTTAAAGTTAAAGTTTGAACCGCCACTACCAGTACTACCAAGGGCGGCAAAAAAACCCAGCACCCACAGATATTTGTTGTTCCAGACAATACGCCAGGCGCGTGAAACCAGTTCGCTGTAATCCACAATTTACCTCCTGTCAGTTTATTCTGAACTGTATTCTGGCTCCATAGTCACCAATTTATATGTAATACGTACCAAACAAGCTCGCAGTTGTATGGCCTATTCCCACTCAATCGTACCAGGCGGCTTTGATGTAATGTCAAATACGACACGGTTAACGCCGTCCACTTCGTTGACGATTCGTTGGCTAACTCGCGCCAATAAATCATAGGGAAGTCTGGCCCAATCCGCAGTCATAAAATCGTCGGTAGTTACCGCGCGCAAGGCAACCACTTCCTGATAGGTACGGCCGTCTCCCATCACCCCCACACTTTTTACTGGCAACAAAACCGCAAATGCCTGCTGTGTATCATGGCGCAACATTCCCGCTGCCGCCAGTTCTGCCAAAAAAATTGCATCCGCTGCACGCAAACGCTCCAATCGCTCCCAAGTTACTTCGCCCAGACAACGGATGGCCAGTCCCGGACCAGGAAACGGTTGACGCCAAACTATACTTTCTGGCAAGCCAAGCGCTTCGCCTATCTGACGTACCTCATCCTTGAACAACAACCGTAATGGCTCTACCAGCTCCAACGCCAGATCCGCCGGCAGGCCACCCACATTATGGTGGGTTTTGATAACGTGGGCATCTTTTTTCCCCTGCCCTGCACTCTCAATAATATCGGGATAAATGGTGCCCTGTGCCAGGAATTCTACCTGCCCCAGTTTGCGTGCTTCCTGCTCAAAGATACGGACAAATTTTTCGCCAATGATACGCCGCTTTTCTTCCGGGTCAGTAATTCCGGCCAATGCTTCCAAAAAGGTTTCGGCCGCACGGATAGCTACCAGTTTGATGCCTTGCTGCTGCTGAAAAGTGCGGATAACTTGTTCGGCTTCTCCCTGACGTAGCAGCCCATGATCGACAAAGATACAGGTGAGGCGATCACCAATGGCGCGATGGAGCAAAGCGGCCGTAACGGCCGAATCGACTCCCCCGCTTAGCCCCAACACAACACGGCCGTTTCCCACTTGTGCCCGAATTGCTGCCACCTGCTCCTCAAGCACATTTCGAGGCGTCCAGTCTGGGACACAACCACAAATTTCCAGCACAAAATTACGCAAAAGCCGTTTGCCCTGAGGCGTATGTGCCACTTCTGGATGAAACTGAACCGCATAATAATGACGTTGTGGGTCAGCCGCAGCCGCAAACGGGGCGTTGGCCGTATGTGCCAATGGGCGGAATCCCGGCGGTAAGACAGTTACTTTATCACCGTGGCTCATCCAGACCGTTTGCATCTCAGAAACGGCCGTTTCCCACCCCAAAAACAAAGGATCCGTCACCTCATCCACCACCAACTGTGCCCGCCCATACTCCCGCGCCGCACTGGCTGCCACACGTCCACCCAACGTATGCGTCAACAACTGCATCCCATAACAAATCCCCAACACGGGCACCCCACTCTCCAACACATACGACGGCAAATAAGGCGCGTTCGCTTCATACACACTATTGGGGCCGCCACTCAAAATAAACCCCTTGGGATGATAGGCCAACACCTCAGCCGCCGGCGTATCCCAGGGCAATAAACGGCAAAACACCTGCACTTCACGCACTCTGCGGGCAATCAGCTGACTGTACTGAGAGCCATAATCGAGAATCACTATCGTATCATGAACCATGCTGCAACTCTTCTAAAAATCAATTCGCCAAAACAATACGGCCGTTACTCATATCCACAATCGTTGCCATCGCCTCAATCGGCACCCCCCAATGGTGCAACACATCCCGCCCCCCTTCAAATACCTTCTCCACCACCGCTGCAATCCCCACCAACGTCGCCCCACTCTGCTGCACAATACGCCCCAGCGCATCAATCGTCCGCCCCGAAGCCAAAAAATCATCCACAATCAGCACCCTGTCCCCCACATGCAAAAACTCCGGCGACACCATCAACAACACCTCACCCCCCTTCGTGTGGCTGGGCGCAGAATCCACAAAAACCGGCTCCCGCATCGTCACCGGCCGCCGTTTACGGGCATACACAACCGGCACATCCCCCAACGCCTTCGCAGCCATCGCTGCCGGTATAATACCACTCACTTCCGCCGTCAATACCCGAGTCGGCTCCAGATGTCTGAAGCGGCGGGCAATCTCCTCCCCCACGGCCTCCATCAACTTCACATCAATCTGATGATTCAGAAAACTGTCAATCTTGAGAATCCCCTGCCCCAAATTCTTCCCCTCAGCCAAAATTTTCTGCTTGAGCAACTCCATTTTCTTCTCCCGCTCCCCCCTTTATGTCTCCAGCATTGCCAATCAGCAAATATCCTATATCATCATAGCGGCGCTGCGGGTATTATGCGCCATGCCCAACAAAACAGGCAACTAATCTTTATCTTTGGCAATTTGCCCGCAAGCTTACAAATCAGTCAAGTTCTAGAGAGCTATCGTCAGGCAGGTGATTGAGATTTCTTTCACAAATTCCTTGACGGCTTATATTGACTATTCTATAATCCACTAAAGTGTTCAAAAAAAATTGAAAGTTGTGAACAAGGTAAATATTATGGTAAGTGATTTATTACAAGAAGGGATAACGGCCGTAGAAGAAAAATTGCGGTCTGTTGTCAACAGTGATGTAACCGTCCTCGAAGATGCTTCACTCCACATTATCACCTCTGGTGGCAAGCGACTCCGCCCTCGATTGGTTATGCTGGCCTATCTGGCAGCAGGTGGTCAGAACCTGGAAGAAGTCATTCCGATGGCGGCGGCCGTGGAAATGGTACATACAGCGACCCTTGTTCACGACGACATCAACGACCACAGCCTGACCCGGCGCGGAAAGGTAACAATTCATGCTCGCTGGGGCAGAACCTTTGCCTTACTGACCGGTGACTTTTTGTTTACCAAGGTGTATCAGATGATGGCTCCATACGGTGCGCCGTATAATATCATCATGGCTGACGCCTGCTCCCAATTGGTAGAAGGTGAAACGCTACAAGCCGCTGCTGCCAAGGCCGGCAAAATGGATCGGGAGACTTATAAGAAAATTATCAGCCTGAAGACAGCCAGTTTGTTTGAAGCGTCGAGTCGGATGGGCGCCATGCTGGCTGGTGCAGATGAGGAGATGGTTGAGGCGCTGCGGGAGTATGCGTATAACCTGGGGCTGACGTTCCAGATTGTGGATGACATTCTAGACATTATTGGCGATCCGGAGAAGCTGGGGAAGCCGGTGGGAACGGATCTGGTTCAGGGGCGTGGTGTGCTGGCTACGGAAAATGGGGAAGTGGTGCTGGAGCAACTGGAAGAACCAACGGTAACGGCCGTTGCTGAAAGTGATCCACTCCAGGAAATGCTAGCCCGTTTACGTGAATCCGGTGCGGTAGATGTCGCTCGTATGCAAGCAATTGAGGTGGCGGAACGGGCACGGACAGCCCTGTATCGCCTGCCCCCCTCCCCTGCCCGCGATGAAATGGAATCACTCATTGATCTGGTATTAAACCGAGACCGTTAAACCCTGCTGGTATTCAAACACGCAAAAGCGACAAAGTACAAAATCCGGGAATCCAGGCCGTTTAATTCACTGGTCTGGATTCCTGTTTTTCAGATTGGCCTGCACTGGATAGGGCAATGGGCAAACGAAGTATAAACGTCGTACCATGTCCGTTGATACCATCACTCTCTACCCAGATTTCCCCCCCGTGTGCTTCTACTACCAACTTGCAGAAAGGCAATCCCAGACCTGTGCCAGCACGTCGTCCCCCTTTTGTGATGTCATGCTGAAACTTCTTGAAAATAAGTGCTTGCTTTTCTGGCGGGATGCCCATGCCATTATCACTGATGCCCAGCAAGAGTGTGGGGGAATCTGGCTGTTCGTCTGGCTTGATCCACATACGAATACGGCCGTTATCCGGTGTGAACTTAATCGCATTATCCAGCAAATTAATCATCACACGCGACAAATAGGCATAATCAATAAACAAATCTGGAAAGTGTGTATCCTCATCATACTCAATGTCTATACGAATATTCGCCTCTTGCGCCAGAGGCAACAACTGATTGCGTACCTCCTCCAATAAAAGCAGCGGTGGCACTTCGTGCCGATAGAGTGACAACTTGCCACTCTCCAGCCGATAAACATCCAGCATATCATTCAACAATCGCAACATCCGCTCATGGCTCGACTGAGCCAAATCTATCAATTCATCGCACTCATCCTCTTTGCCAGACTTTAACCAGAGCCGTACAGTTTCCAAACTACCCATAGCCACTGACAGAGGCGCACGCAAATCATGAATCAGCATATGGGTCATATCTTCACGCAACTGATTGAGTTCCATCTGTTCGGTAATATCGTGAAATACCAGCAACCAACCGGAAATTTGTTGATTTCGATCAAAAACTGGTGCAAGTGTACGCTCCATGTGTGTTTCTATGTGCGGCAAAAATATCCGAGACTGTATGCGTGTGGCACGGCCTGAAAGTAATTTCTGGCAATCGGCCGTTAATGTTTCTGGTGTATATCCCATCAAGTGAATCAGGGTGTGCCCGTTGTGTTCCCAGTCTGTAGCAAGTGCACCTTCCAGGGCAGTTTCTGGCAAGGAAAACAAGCGACTGAATGCCTTATTGATTGCCAAAATGCGCCAGCCCAAATCCAGCAACAACAAGCCATCATGCGTCGCATACATAATAGAGTCTAGTTGCTGAATACGTTCTTTCAGGGCTGTGTCGGTACGTGCATATCGGCGGGCGTTTTCCAGGGCGACGGCCGCCTGGGCCGCAATCGTCATCAATATTTCCTGGTGGCGGACATCATAAACGTTTTCCTGGGTGAGTGATTGCACCGAGATAACGCCAACCGGCTCGCCGCCAGCCATCATGGGCACACCAAGCCAGGAAACAGCCAGATCGCCGATTTGCTGCAAGCCCAGATCGTGAATGACTTGAGACAGCTCTTTTTTGACGAGTAACGGCCGTTTTGTGCGAATAATGTATTCCGTCAGTCCATTCCCCCCCACACGGGCAGACCAGCGCACAAACCGGCCTTCCTGAATTGCCAACGGAAAAGTAACCCTGTCTTCCTCCCGATCATACAACGCCACAAAAAATGTGGTCGCCGGCATCAGCTTTTCCACTTCCACATAAATACTCATCAGAATTGTTTCCAGTTGCAGGGTAGAACTCAACACCTGTCCCACAGCCTGCAAGCTGTTCAATTCCTGTACCCGCCGCTCCAGACGGCGACGTGTTTTATCCAGATTAAAAGTAATGTAAGAAACGAGAAAAATAACGGCCGTTAACAATGCAAAATAAAACAACCCCAACCCAGAATAAACCAAAGCACCAAAAGGAGCAACCAGCAATGGCGGCCACTCATACAAAAGCAACACCGGCACACGCCGCCAGTAAGGTTTAAGCAATTCCGGCTGATGCACCCCAAAATAAGCGGCAATCGTCAAATGATTGACCGTAAAATAACCAACTCCATACAATGCAAGCGGCCACCAACTATGAAACACTGTCCCTGTAACCGGCAACTCACCGCCTGCCATTTCATACAAAATCCCCCCACTCAACATGCTGGCAGTCGTCATAAAGCTGTTAATAGCCGTCCGTCTTGCCAAATCCTTCCTGTCAGGCTCAGGCGGCATCCCCAGTGTCGGCGCACAGCAATAACGAATGACACCATGCAACCATGCCCCCACATAAATAATCCAGCCAGCCAACACCGGCCCCAGAACCAAAAAGGCGGCTGTTGCCGCCATTGGATACACTGAAAGCAAGCCACCTACGGAGGAAATACCCAACGTAAGACTAAAGACAATCAACACACCAAACAACAACAACGACCATAACAACGTTGGTGTGATAACAATTTCTGCCTGAACAGACTGAAAAAGCAAGTAGAACAAAACACCCAGACTGAGTACCCAGGCAAAATTAACAAAAGTCTGTAAAGTCTGTCTTGAAATCCCCAAACCAAACATTTTCACCAAAGGCTAACTGCATTTGTGCCACGAAAGCTCGTATTTACTCGTTGCCTCTTCCTAAAAACAACACAAGCCGCCCCCCCTTGAGAACGGCTCCCTCCCCGTTCAATCGGTATCAATCCGAACTGCCAGGAAAATGTGTTGTTATTGTTGACTCTTGCCAACCAGATTATTCTAAACAAGTAAACCGCAAATGAACAACTTTTGGGTATGCGGAAAAGGTCATAGTTCTCAATTCCCAGTCAGAAGTGGCGAAAGCAGGCTGACCGTTGCATAATTATTGGCGCATTGTTCCTCTGCAGCTGGCATACCGACAAGATGGTGAGTTGGCAGAACAAGCAGGAAACTTGAGAAAAGGCACAAGAAATTATGAGTACACTAAATCCTAACATTCCTTCGCCAGAACTTTCCCGCCTGATGACAACGGCCGCTTCCAAAATGAAAGATTTCGGCCTCAAGTGGCTAACACCTCAATTGCTGCTACTGGTCTTTTTACAGGAGAAGGAATCTGCTGCTTATCACATTTTACAGGCCTTGCATAAAAAACGCGGTTTTGACTGGACAGATTTACGGCGACGAGTGGAGATGATGGCCCGGCATAATGTGGGGCGAGATGCACATTTCAACTTTACCGACGATTTTGGCAAGGATGTGCCACTGGCAGAAGAGATGTTAGTGGTTTTGGACGAGGGGTTAACGATAGCCCAGTCGCGTGAAGAGCTAAAGGTAACAAGTGGGCATGCGCTGGCGGCGATGGCTCAGCCAAATGTAACGACGTATGGGGTGTTGCAACGAATGGGAATTACGGCCACGGCCGTTTTGGCCTTGCTGGAAACTGTCGCCCAGGATGGCTCACCTCTGTTGCGCGATTACGTCACCGAAGCCAGGCAAGGAGACACAACGGCCGTTTTCCAGCGCGAAACGCTCCTGCGCGACCTCGTCAGCCTCCTCTCACTCTCCCAATCCCGCCACGTCATCCTCGTTGGCCCCGAAGGTGCTGGCAAACGCACCCTGGCCTACAGTCTGGCCCAAATTCTGGCCGAAGGCAAAGGCCCCAACTTCCGCTCACTCGTCGAAATCAACGAATCAGCATTACTGGAAAACCCGCTGGCAGCCATGCGTGCCGGCCTGCGCCGCGCTTCTGGCGGCATCCTGCTCGTACCCGGCATCGAACGCTTTTTTGCCGACCGTCTGCGTACCCGCTTTCCGGAACAGGTGAACCGGGAAC
>RFGV01000690.1 GCA_003696605.1 Chloroflexota bacterium
ACCAACTCCCCCTACCAGCCACCGACCCCCTACACCCCCACACCTGATTATGCCCAACTCAAGCAACGTGTTCGTCATGCGCTGGATGCCCTCATCGCCGATGCCGAAATCCATGAGGGAGCGGTCCTGGCCATTGCCCACGGTGGCCTTATCTCCACCCTGCTCCGGTTAGCTGTCGGCAGCGATACCGTTTCTTTCTGGCTATACAACACCACCCTCAATCTCATCGAATGGAAACGGGGGCGCTGGCATTTGCGTTATCTCAACCTGTGGGATCACCTCCCACCAGCCTTCCGCACATTTTAATCACCACACACCCCCATCCAAACTATCAAATTGCTTGAAAGCTAAAGTGTACGTACATAGCGAAACTGCTGGTATCCTGGCGGATTGGCATTTAGTAACTGATCAACAGTGACGTGCAACAACGCCGGTTTTCCAGATGCGACTGCCCGCTCCAAAGCAGGTATAAGCTGTTCGCTTGCATCCACTTTTTCGCCATAGCATCCCATTGCCTGAGCCATCAAGTCATACCGCACCTGCCCGGAAATATCTATACCGCGATGCTCTTCCGGCGGGTATCCCTGAAATGTGTAGGCACTCCGTTCCATTCCCCAGCCTTCATCTACAGCCACAATAACAATAATGGGAATATTTTCTCGCAAAGCGGTTTCCATTTCCATCAGATTGAAGCCGGCTGCTCCATCGCCAGTAATGCAATATACTGTGCGTTCGGGAGCAGCCAGTTTGGCACCAATAGCGAAGGGCAATCCGGTTCCCAGATATCCCATTTTGACCGAGTAGAGAAAGCTCTGGGGATGGTAAATTTGGTTATAGGCAACGCCCCACAAGGTGGTGTTGCCGCCATCCAGCACAGTGATGGCATCTCTGGGGAAGAATTGACGTGCACTGAGTACCATCTGTCCCGGGTTAAGCCCTTGTTCTGGTTCGCCCATGAGGAATTGCATTCCTTGCATCATGGTTTGGTTGGTTAGTTCCCGGTAACGGGCCAGGTCTGCCATTTCTTTGCGTGGCTGGGTGCGGGCTTTTACGGCCGTTATCAATGCCTGTAGTGCCGCTTTGGCATCTGCCAAAATACCTACGTCCACTGGGCGATTCAGGCCAATGGAATATGGGTCAACATCAATCTGAATGGTTTTTTGCTGGTCAGGATCACCCCAGGCGGGCGGCATGCCCCAGCCATCGTACTCTCCCAGACGCGAACCAACAACCAGTACGACATCTGCTTCATTTCGCGCCAGGGCGGTTGCCTGCATATCAAACAGGAAGAAGTAATGGGGGTGGTCTTCTGGCACAACGCCTCTGGCGCCAAGGCTGGTACTCATCCCGGCAGCGAGATAATCACCCAGTTCTACAAATTCGGCAGCAGCATCGGCCCACAAGACGCCTTTACCAGCATGGAGAAACGGCCGTTTTGCCTTCGCCAACAAATCAGCCGCCAACTCAATTCGCGACGGATCACCCACACCCATATGAGTCACCCGATACCGCTCTGGCGCAAAAACACGCACCTTCGCCACATCCACTTTCACCCCCAACATCTCATCCGGAATAGCCAAAAAAGCCGGTCCCGGTCGCCCAGTCAACGCAGCCCGAAATGCCGCCCGAACCAATTCTGGCACACGCTCCGGCTGGCGCACCAACGCACTAAACTTGGTAATCGGCCGTGCCATCTCCACCAAATTTGTCGCCTGCCATGCCCCCGGCCGTTCCGGATACGTCGTCACCGAACGGCGCGTCGTTGCCAGCGCAATAACCGGATGCCCCTCCGCATACGCACTCGAAAGCCCCGCCAGCATATTCGCCCCCCCAGGTCCCGGACTACCAATCACCACACTCGGCTTCCGGCTAATCCGTGCATACCCCTCTGCAATATGAACCGCACCCTCTTCATGATGGCAATTAATATGTCGAATCCCATAACGAAACGCCTGCGTCGTAAAAGGAATATGCGACCCATCAATAATGCCAAACATCATTTCCACACCTTCGGCCTGCAAACACTGTACCAACAATTCAGCAACCGTCACTTCAGTCATTCAATCTCCTCCTCTGAAAACAAATTAACCACAAACAGCACAAAAATTTACGGTATTAAGCCTGTGCTCATCTCTTCTCTTTTGCCTACACCCAACTAATCAATCCAGCAAATGCCGCTCCCGCAACCACACTTCCGTGCGCCGCATTCCTTCATCCAGGTCAATCTCTGGCTGCCACCCCAACAAACGACGCGCCTTCTCATTAGACACCGTTGTCTTTTTTGCCAACATCTCCATTGCCCCCCGCCCCAACTCTGTTTGCCGCCCCAACAAACCAAAAATAAACCGCCCTATTTCGGCAATGGCAATCGCTACGGCCGTATTCGTAGCCGGCGGTCTTCCCTTACCCAACATACGATAATAGCAACCAAAAAACTGCTCACAAGTAACCACCTGTTCCCCTCCCAAAATAAAAATCTGCCCTATTCCCAACTCGCTTTCAGCCGCCATCATGACCCCCCGCACCAAATCGTCAATATACACTGGCCGAAATAACCCCTGTCCATGTGCTGGCAACAAAAACAAGCCCTTTTTTATCATCTCTACCGGCACAATCGTCCACGGGCGTGAACCAGGCCCATAAATATCAGCCGGTCGGATAATCGTACAGGCCACTTCCCCAGCCGCATGAGCGGCCAAAACAGCATGTTCACTGGCTATCTTCGTATCCACATAAGGATTTCCCGTCGGCATCACTGGTGCAGTTTCATCAGCCCGGTCTTCCTGAATAAACCGCATAGCAGCCAAAGAGGAAAGATGTACAAACCGCTTCACCCCCGCCCTGGCTGCAGCCTCCAACACACGCCGTGTACCCAACACATTAACCTGCCAGGCTCTGGCATGAGACACGTTGTTGGTAACAATAGCAGCCGTGTGAATAAGTAAATCACAACCCACAAGATGAGATTGCCACTCTTCCGGTTGGGTAACATCTCCAGATACAACCCCTTGGGCTATATCTTCTCGTATGTCCAGGCCAACAGTTTCTACGCCCAATGTCTGATATTGTTGCATGAGGGATTTTCCCACAAAGCCAGATGCACCGGTGATAAATACTTTGTGGTAGCGGGTTCTTTTAATCATGGGGAGTAATACCTCGTTCTTGTCGAATTTTCTCCAGTCGCTTTAGCCCACGCCGTTTCATTGGTTCGTAAAGCACCAACATTAAGGCCGGAAAGGCATGATTGAGCTTGGTCAACCATCCGCGCCAACGGGGTATGTTAATTTCCAGTGGTCGTTTGTGCATGGCTTTCCAAAAGGCATGTTCTAAATCGTGAACGGTTAATGTGACGCCGGTGTATGTAAGGGCAACTTCCGGCCCGCCTGATTCCAGGTGTCGTTGCATAATGGGGGTATCTACCAAATCAGGGGATATGACTGTAACGGCAACCCCTTTTTTGCGCCATTCGATGGCAGCAGCGAGGGAAGCATTACGCAAACCACCCTTGGCTGCGGAGTAGAGGGCATTGCCTGGTGTTGGCGAAAGTCCTGCCAGTGAGGCTACGTTGATGATGTGCCCCTGGCCTTGCTGGAGCATGATTTCGCCAGCGAGTTTCATGCCGATTAGTGGCCCTTTGAGGTTGACGTCTAATATCCAGTGGATGTTTTCGAGCGGTTGTTGCAGGAAGAAGGCGGGACGCCCACCCCCTGCGATATTGAAGAGGTAGTCTAAACGGCCGTATTTCGCCAACGTCTCATCCAGCACTCGCTGCCACTGCTCCGCCGAGCGGACATCCATTCCATGTAATAGCACGCCCTCTCCTGCCGAAAACGCCGCCCGTAAACCCGCCTCATCAACATCTGTCAACACCAGCCGATATTTATCCCCTCGCGCCAATAGCACACTTGCCCAATGCCGACCAATGCCACTGGCCGCCCCAGTAATTAACACAACCTTTGGCGACATGTAAAACTCCGCTCCTTCCGTCACTCTGTTTCACGTGACAGAAAGGGGTTTTCTGTAACAACTCTTTAATCTGCTGTGATCACATTCATTGTGGCTGCCTGACGTGCTTTTTGCTCATCTACCAGGCTCATCAATCCCCAGCCAATCAAGAGAAAAGCAGCGATGGAAAAGATAGCTAACCGATGACCAGCCTGTTCAGCCAAAACCACATCTTGCCCTTGTGCCTGATACCATCTGGTTAGTTCTGCCGCCAGCCAACCAAAAACAGCAGGACCAATAAAAGAAGATGTACGACCAGTGAGGGCAAAAAAGCCAAAAAATTCTCCACTTTTTCCTGGTGGGCTAAATGTGGCAACCATTGCCCGGCTAACAGATTGAATACCAGCCATGGCCAGGCCAACCACTGCCCCAATGATGAAGAATTGGGTCTGATTTTGGGCAAAATAAAGCACAATTACACACGCGACCATGAGCAGAATAGCAAATGTAAGGGCTGGTTTGCCACCGATTCTGTCTTGTAAGTGTCCAAACAGGATGGCGCCTATGACGTTGGTGGCTTGAACAAGAATGAAGAAGATTATCAGGCCTGTTTGCTCCATGCCAAATAGTACGGCGCCAAGAATGGCAGCAAAATCAAGGGCAATGATGACGCCTTCGTTGTAAATCAGGTAGGCGAGCATAAATTTGAGGAATTCTTTGAAGCCACGTGCTGTTTGGATTGTCTCGCGTAGTTGTTCAAAGGCTACTGTCAGGTAATTTTTGCCTGAGGGCAGGGGTTGGGGTTGGGCGCGTTCTTTGAGCCACAGGAATACGGGAATGGAAGCCACGGCAAAGAAAACGGCCGTTGCCACCAATGATCCTCTTACAACCAACAAATTGCTCTGGGTCATCAAAATTGGAGGCAGGATAATAAGCAAAATCACAATTCCTCCCGCCGAACCAACTGCCCAACCAGTACCGG
>RFGV01000691.1 GCA_003696605.1 Chloroflexota bacterium
CCACACTGTAGCAACCCGAATCATTAACCGCATTAAGGATAAAATAACCACTGTGGACAGGACTGGCTGTTATGACCGGGCAATCCGGGCAATCCAGATAAGCTGAAGGCTCCCAGTGGTATTGAGCGATGGCAGGAAAACTGCCCACTGCCTGCATAGACACCGTTTCACCAAGCCGGATAACGGTATCCGTTGCCATAATATCTATTTCGAATGGCGGTGGTTCGGAAATACTGTGGGAGGTGGATGCTGTACATCCATTCTGATCACTGACTGTCAGGCTGTAATTCCCTGCCGGTAATCCATACAGCGTTGCGCCAGTAAAAGCGGGATAGCCATCCCACTGATAACCATAGGGTTGTAAACCACCGGTAACAGTTGCCCTGATCCAGCCATCATTGCCTCCGGAACAGGAAACATCTTTCCCGGTAAGCTGCAATTCCGGCAAAGCCCATACCGCAACTGTCTGGCTTATGGAATTTTCACAACCATTTGAATCGGAATATTGATAGGTTATCGTATGCATTCCAGGGGATGCATCAGCCGGATTGAACACATTGCCGGTTATCCCGTTCCCGGTCAATACCCCGCCCATGGGCGAAGGATTTAAGGCCACTGGAGGGTGGTCCATGCAATATCCATTGCTCAACCCATCAAGGGTTAATTGCGGCAGGGGATACACCTCCGTGATTGCTGTATCCACAGCTGTGCATCCATTGCTGTCGGTGTAGCTGTAATAGACCGCATGTGTGCCGGAACCCGCCACCGAAGGGTCAAACACGTTGCCCTGAACAACCGCTCCGCTGAACACTCCCCCTGATGGTGTGCCTGTTAACACCACCGCTGAGGCATCAATACAATAGGACACAGCCAATCCGCTGATCACCGGCTCCGGAAGCGCGTGCACCTCCGTGATTGCTGTATCCACAGCAGTGCATCCATTGCTGTCGGTGTAGCTGTAATAGACCGCATGTGTGCCTGAACCCGCCACCGAAGGGTCAAACATGTTGCCCTGAACAACCGCTCCGCTGAATACACCCCCTGATGGTGTACCGGAGAGGATGTCAGCCGGATCATACAGGCAATACGCAGCGCTGAGCCCGGAAATACCCACAACCGGTTTATCCCAAACAGTAACTGTAACCTCTGCGGTGTCATGGCATCCATAGATATTTGTGGCGGTCAGGGTATAGGTAGTGGTTACAGATGGGGAAGCAACCGGCCGGGTAGCTGTATCAGACGATAGGCCATAAGCGGGTGCCCAGAGGTATGCATCACCTCCGCCTGCATGTAAGATTACCGTGTCGCCTCTGCAGAGGAAGCGGTCGTTGCCAGCCGTGGCAACGGGCCTCGGGCGAACCGTTACCCTTACCGTATCTGTATATTCACAGTAGGTTTCAAAAGCGATATCATCTATACCGAAGTCATTGCCGCTAAGGACGGTGTTCAGGTTTACAATGCATATCGTGGCTGTTGTGGTATTCCCTGAGTACCATATTTCATTGAATTGCTGCCAGATACCGGTGGCGGAAGGGGCCTGAAAGGGTTGCCCCAGCTGGACACCGTTAATCGAAAATTGAAGTATGGCGGGATTGCTGGCATTTACTGAGCTTACCCATGCTGAGAAGTTATACGTGGTATTGGGTTTGACATTTATTGTTTGACACCATACGTTGACTCCCGGTGTCCCTGCTCCGTTAACCACGAGGAAATTGCCGGTACCGGTGGTATGGTCATTGCCGGTAAACCCCGGATGCACGTTGCTGGCATCGGGGCCCACCCAGTAGGTGCCTTCCGGTTGCAGGTTCGTGGCATAGGTATATCCGCTGTTAAAGCCACTATTCCCCATGCTGAAATCACCATTGACGACAAGATTGCCGGAAGATATCGAAGAAGTAACGGTATATGTTGTAGTTACCGTGGGTGAAGCAACCGGGTTGGCAATAGTGGTATCATTCAAACCCACTGCCGGTGACCAAACATAATTTACCCCTCCGGATGCCTGAAGTTGCACGCTTTCGCCTGAACAAATGGCAGTATCAGTTCCGGCATCAAGCGGAAGGTGTGGGAGAACTGTAATATGCACCGTATCTGTGGATGTGCAGCCCAGGTTACCCGAGTCGGTAACCACAACATAGGTATATTGCATGGGAGCGGGGGAAAAGTTTTGCAAGGTGAGGAAAGGGTTCGCAGCCGCAGGGTTGTTCAAACCGGTAACAGGGGTCCAGCTGTAGGAATAGCCCGGAATGGGTGAAGTGCCTAATTGTATCGTAGCCCCCGAGCATATCACGGCATCATTGCCAGCCTCGGAAACAGGCTGTGAAGTGTAGATGACCACATTCCGGATGGAATGGTTGTCGGTACTTGCACCTGTTGATGCCGTAAATCCAAGGTAACCGGTATAGTTGACAGGTACGTATGCGCTCAGATAAAAGGTGCCATTGATATAAACGGAAACATTGCCATTGAGGTATTTGATTTTCATCCGGTTGTAATTCGGCTGGCGGATGATTGGCACATTGGTCAGCCTGGTCGTTACCGCGCATTCATTATAATTGGATGTACCATTGCCCTGGAAAATCTGCAATTCAGGGTTGGGCCCACATCCATTGTCATAGGAGTCAAGCACCACCATCAACCCGATCGGATTGGAGGGGATGCCCACACCCCCACCGGTCACATATCCGGTAGGTGGATTTGCGAGAAAGCAAAATGCAATACCATCAGCAGCGGTGCCATCATACATCCGGTAATCGAATTCGGCAACCCAGCCATTGCAGATATTCAAATTCAACGGGGTGGCAAAGAAACAGGCACCACTGGTGTTACCAACCGCAGGGCAGAGAATCATCTCATCCGGGTCGGAATTCGCATCACCGGGGGTATCACCGATAGCCGCTGCACCGACTACATTCCAGCCGCTGGTATTCATCACCGGTGAGCCATTGAGCGTTGCAAATACGTATTGCTGCGAATACCCGTATTCGATGGTTATGAGCAAAATCAGGATTAAATGGGTTACAAGCCCCTTGTTCATGGATGGAATATAGGTGAAATGGTTTTTTCTAGATTAATGGAAATGTACAAATTCGCTTATGAATTTAAAGCAATTTCCCGAATAA
>RFGV01000692.1 GCA_003696605.1 Chloroflexota bacterium
CCGGTACCGCCTGGCGGGGCGTCGTCATCCACGTAGATGTGGGTGTATTTGGAGAGGTCAAGGGGGTTTTCGGTGTAGGAAACATTGGGCCTGTTTCCTGTGGGCGGGGCGAACTGGTCGAGCAAGGGGATTTTGCCTTGCAGGATGCTTTCCAGGGGGGTGCGGTTGATTTTGACACCGTATTTTTCTTCCAGGATGACGGTTGGTACGGTTTTGAACGGGTTTTCATCTGGTGGGGTGTATGGGTATGGGGGTGGTGTATTGGGGGCGAGGGTGTGGGCATAGCGGGTTGTGGTGAGCAGGAAGAAGATGAAGAGACTGGCGAGGATGAAGGGGGTGGTTGTTTTGAGGGTTTTGGTGCGGATGTAGGTTTTGTTTCTTTTTTCTGGTGTCATTGTCCTTCTCCTATTGTGATGGTTTTGGTTTGGGGCTGGGTGTCTGCTTGCCAGGTGAGGGTTTGGGTGATGGTCTGGGTTTGGGTGAAGAAGGTGAGTTGGATGGAGCCGGTGTTGTGGATTGGGTCAACGAAACCCGTTAGGGTGTAGGTCTGGTCTGGTTGGAGTTGGGTGATGGAGGATGCTGCCACCCAAACGTGTCGGCACAGCGCTGGCAGAGATGTCAGCCACAACCTAAATCTTGTTGTATAAACTTGTTATCACTCCATTTGTTGAAGTTGTTTATGTTTGGGAGGCAGGCTTTACTGGCGGGCTTCCAGGCAAACTACCCCCTCTGGCCCCACAACGGCATTGTGGCGAATACCTGCTGGCAGCTCCAGTCGGTCTCCAGCTCGCAATACAGTTGGTTCTCCTTCTACGGGGAAACCAAATGTGATAGAACCGGAAACGACATATAACACCTTGTTGTAATCGTGAGTATGTTCGTGGTAAATGGCCCCGGGTGCATCTGACCAACGATATGGTGACAGCCCTTTTTGTTCCATAAGGTGGCGCAACTCATCTTCGGTTGGTGTGTGTTTGTGTGGCCATTTTTGCACCTGAATGATATTTCTGCGGGTCATTTTCCCTCCCCACATTAGCCAGCAGGCAACCCATTAATTTTGAACAGTGGAATTATAATCGAGTGTCTGTTTTCTCTCAAGGGTATCTGGCATGAGAAAGTGGTCATGTTTGGCGAATGGTGGTCGGGCAAAGCGTGTTTGCGGCAGATGGGTTGTCGGGGTGTTGGTGTTTTGAGATGGGTTTTTGTGTCATGCTGTTTGGGTTTCCGTTGAACGTCTGGTGAATTCGCTGTTATAATCCCGTTTGTTATGGAAGCGGATGGGAAAAATTCACGCCAGTTTTGGCTGGGTATGGTGATCAGTCTGGCAAGTCTGGCGGCTATTTTCTTTTTTATTCAACCGGCGCAAGTGCTTGATGCGCTTGAGGCGGCTCGTTTTGATTATCTGGGGTTAAGCCTGGCCGGAATTTTGGCGTTTATGGTTTTTCGGGCGATGCGCTGGCGGTATATGCTGGGGAATGAGGTGTCCTGGCGGGTGGTGTTTCATATTCAGAATATTGGTTATATGTTGACTAATTTGTTGCCGTTCCGTGTGGGGGATGTGGCGCGGGCGGTGCTGATTGGGAATGTGCCGCCGATTAGTCTGGCGCGTGGGTTGTCCACGATGGTGGTGGAGCGGTTGCTGGATATGTTGTTTATTGTGACTTTGCTGCCGTTTACGCTGGCAGAGGTAGAAAAGTTGCCGGCTGTGATGAGGACGGGGGCGCGTGTGCCGGGGGGGGACCCCCGGCTGGGTGAGCTCGTCCATCACCGCC
>RFGV01000059.1 GCA_003696605.1 Chloroflexota bacterium
TATAAAGACGGACAAATTTGTTTGAAAATTTCCTGATTGTTTTGTAAGCTTTCTGCTTCCCTGGTGGTTCTTCCCCCTATAATTTAGAAGAACCCACATTAAATCACATAATTGGAGACGTGTGATCTATGAACCGGATAACTGTTAACCAGATGGCCTGTGCGCGTATTCCTACGGAAGAGGGGGAGTTTCAGTTGTGCCTGTATCGCACCAACGTGGATGAAAAGGAACATCTTGCTTTAATTATGGGGGAGGTTACGGGGGAGCGTGGTGTGTTGACTCGTGTTCATTCGGAATGTTTTACGGGGGATGTGCTGGGGTCGTTGCGGTGTGATTGTGGGCCGCAACTGGCACAGGCTATGGCGTTGATAGGTGCTGAAGAACGTGGTGTCATTATTTATTTGCGGCAAGAAGGGCGGGGGATTGGGTTGCTGGATAAGTTACGGGCTTATAATTTGCAGGATATGGGGTATGATACTGTTGAGGCGAATTTGATGCTGGGGCATGAAGCCGATGCGCGGGATTATACGCTGGCGGCGTTGATTTTGCAGGATTTGGGTGTGCGTTCGGTGCGGTTGATGACCAATAATCCGGAGAAGATAGAGGGGTTGGAACGATTTGGGATGGTGGTGCAGGAGCGTGTGCCGTTGCAAACGGCCGTTACGCCGGAAAATGCCAGTTATTTGCAGACTAAAGCCAGTCGTATGCGACATTTGTTGCAATTACACCTGGATGATACTTCCCTGTTTGTCCCTGTTCAACTTCCGCCGCAAATGGTGCCCGGCCAACCCCGAAATGGCCGTCCTTTTGTCACCCTGAGCTATGCCCAAAGCCTGGATGGCGCCATTACCCCCTATCCAGGGCAACCTTATCCTGTGAGTGGACCACAATCCTTGCGCCTTACCCACCAGCTTCGTGCCGCCCATGATGCGATTATGGTTGGTATTGGCACTGTGCTGGCTGACGATCCACGCCTGACTGTGCGGTTAGTCAACGGCCCCAACCCGCAACCTGTGATTTTGGATAGTCAACTACGAATGCCATTGACTGCCCGTTTGCTACAAGACCCGGTATGTGCTCCCTGGATATTGACGACATTTCAGGCCAGTGAGGTATGTGAAAGGGCGTTGCAAGAACGAGGCGCGCATGTTGTACGGCTGCCGGCAGATGTAAACGGCCGTGTTGATCTTCAGGCTGCACTACACTGGCTAAACGAACAAGGTATTCGACATGTGATGGTGGAAGGAGGGGCGGCGGTCATTACCAGTTTGTTACAGGCTCGCCTGACCGACAGGGTTGTTGTCACGATTGCGCCTGTTATGATGGGTGGCCTGAATGTGGTACGGCAAACAATCAGTCTGAATGGATACGGATTTCCCCGTTTGCACAATGTTCGGCACTATCGGTTTGCCGACGATCTGGTTTTGTGTGGAGAGATGGTGTGGCAGTAACACGACAGGCAATTTGGTTTACTGGTCCATTTTCTGTGGAAGTGCGGGCAGAAACATTGCCTACACCACAAGCGGGCCAGGTTTTGGTCCGAACGGTAATTTCAGCTATTAGTTCTGGTACGGAGAAGTTGTTATATCGGGGAGAATGGCCTCCCGATTTGCCGGTGGATGAGACAATTCCGGCATTGGCTGGACGATTTTCGTATCCGTTACGGTATGGATATGCAGTTGTGGGGCAGGTGGTGGCCGCAGGTGAAGGGGTGGCGAAGGCGTGGTTGGGCCGACTGGTATTTTCGTTTCAGCCGCATGTTAGTTTTTTTGTGGCGGATCTGGCTGATGTGTGGCCAGTGCCAGATGGGATGTCGGCCGAAACGGCCGTTTTTTTGCCCTATATGGAAACGGCCGTTTCTTTCCTCATGGATGGACAGCCAATGATTGGTGAGCAAGTCGCCGTATTGGGGCAAGGAGTCATTGGCCTGCTCACAACAGCGCTACTGACACAATTCCCCCTGGCCACGCTTGTTACACTCGATCAGTACCCCATGCGACGCCAGTGGTCAAAAAAACTAGGGGCCACAATTAGTTTAGACCCAATGGAGATAAAGATCGCTGAACAAGTACGGGCTATCTTGCAGACAGGTGACTCATATGCTGGTGCAGACCTGGTATATGAGCTTTCTGGAAATCCGGCAGCGCTGGATATGGCGATTGAGATCACCGGGTATAACGGCCGTATTGTTGTCGGCTCCTGGTATGGTCGTCACCCGGTTACCCTCCATTTAGGCGGGCGATTTCATCGGGAACATATACAACTCATCAGCAGTCAGGTTAGCCATATCGCGCCACAATGGAACGGCCGTTGGAACAAACACCGCCGCTTGCAAGTTGCCTGGCAAATGTTAACTCACATTCAACCAGAACAATTCATCACCCACCGATTTTCCCTTCATGATGCTGCCCAGGCTTACCAGTCGCTTGTACAAGCCCCCCAAGAAACATTACAAATCATTTTTGAATATCAAACTGAATAGCAAAACTGCAACCCTTGCCCAATTCCCATATTTTTTTGAACGCAAAACCTTTATAATGCGAAAAGGTGAGATTTGTTATGCAGCATAGACCAGGGCGAAATAAATGAACAGGCGAGAAATCCTTCGTTACGCAGGGAAAAATTTATTGTTGGCTGTAGTTTACATGCTTGCAGCCGGAATTGGTTTAACTCTGTCGGCAAATGAAAGCTCTGTTGCACTTTTGTGGCCTCCCAGTGGCATTGCCCTGGTGGCTATCATACTTGGTGGACTCAGATACTGGCCAGGTGTTGCTCTGGGGTTATTGGGAGCACATTTTTATTTGCGAAGCCCTATTCCGTTTGCAGTATTGTCTTCATCAGGCAGTGTGCTGGAAGCGCTTTGGGGAGCATACCTGTTGCAACGCTGGGCTGAGTTTCGGCCGGATATGAACCGTGTGCGGGATGTGTTAAGTCTGGTCACAATCGGTGCTGGTCTTAGTGCGATTATCGCCGCCACTTTGGGGGTTGCTGGGCTTTGGTTAGCCAATTTTATTTCTGCCTCTGAACTGATGCTTAACTGGCTTTATTGGTGGATGGGAGATGCCATGGGGATTATTGTTGTTTCGCCCATGCTGTTTTCCTGGTGGGCGTACCGGCATGTGCGCTGGCGGGGGTGGCGTCTGGTGGAATTAATGGGGATGATTACGGCCGTTTTCACCACAAGCTGGCTCGCCTTTATTCAACCAATTGGGCCAATTGAAACAGCACTGACTCTTATCGCTTTCCTTGTTTTTCCTGTATTAGTATGGGGAGCATTACGCTTTACACCCCGTGAAGCCACTACCGCCAGTTTTATTGTTATTATTTTAGCTGTGTGGGGCACACTGGCCGGAAACAGCCCTTTTGTTCGTCCTGTACCTGGTCGTAGCCTGCTTTTACTCTGGGCCTACATGAACACGACTGCACTTTTTGCAGCGTTGCTTGCTGCACTTTGGCAAGAAGCAGAACATATTCGCACCACACATAAAACACTACTCTCTGAAGTTCACCAAACAACCACTTTCGCGCCGGAATCTCCGGTGGAGCGAATAGAGAACTTGCTAAAACAGCGGCGCAATGCCCAGATTCTGCTGGTCGTCTTGCTGGTTCCGCTCAGCCTTTTGATTTTGGGGCTGCTAATTCAGGTGCTGACACCGAATTTGTCCATTTGGGAATGGCGGCTCATAACAATAGCATTTGTTACCTTTGGTGCGGTGCTGTTCAGTTATTTTCTCCTCGAAAGTCGGGACAGGTTATACCGTCAGGTGCTTTCAGAGCTGGTTGAAAGGCGGCGACTTTTGGAGGTACAGAAAGACCTGGCAGAACATGCACACCGTTTGCAGGCAGTCACTCGCCAATTGCAAGAAAGTGAGGAGCGATATCGTACAATTTTTGAGCACTCCCCATTGGGTATTTTGCATTTTGACCGTGAGGGAATTTTGCAGGTGTGTAATAACCGCCTGGTAGAGATTTTAGATTCCCGGATGGATTTGCTTATAGGATTGAATTTGTTGCAGGATTTGCAAAACAAGGAGGTTATTCAGGCGATTAAGCGGGCACTGGCTGGGGAAACAGTCACCTACGAAGGGGAGTATCGGGCAGTGACTTCCGGAAAGGTGACGCCGGTGCGCGTGTTGTTTAGTCCTGTTTTGGCTGAAGATGGTCATATTCTGGGGGGGATTGGTATTGTTGAGGATATTACCGAACAACAGGAAGCGCGTCGTGCCTTGCATGATAGCGAAGCCCGCTATCGTGCTTTTATTGCCCAAAATACCGATGGCATTTGGCGATTTGAAACGGGTTCTCCCGTTCCTGTTGATTTGCCAGAGGATGAACAATTGGATTTGTTCTATGAACATGCGTATCTGGCTGAATGTAATTTGGCGATGGCCCAAATGTATGGGTTTGATGAGCCGGAAGCTATGATAGGGGCGCGACTGGGGGATTTTTTGCCCAGAGAAGATCTGGCAAATGAGGCGTATTTGCGTAAATTTATTCGTAGTGGGTACCGGCTTGTGGACGAGGAAACGCGTGAATTTGATATTCACGGCAATGAGAAGTTCTTTTTAAATACGCTGGTGGGAATGGTGGAAGAGGGGAAACTGGTGCGGGTTTGGGGGATTCAGAAGGATGTGACGGAACGAAGGCAGGCGCAACGGGCACTTCAGTTGTTGCAGTTTGCTACCGATAATGCGCCGGAAGCGATGTTTACGGTGTCGGCCGACGGCCGTATTATAGATGCCAATGAAACGGCCTGCCGCCGCCTTGGTTACAGTCGGGATGAATTGCTCCAGATGTATATTGCTGATATTGATCCGCACTATACACGGGAGGTCTGGCCAGCCCACTGGGAAGAGATTCGGCAGAAGGGGCATCTGGTTATAGAAACTGAAAATCAGACGAAAGACGGCCGTCTTTTTCCGGTGGAAGTTTCTATTAGTTACTTTCAGTATGAAGGCCGTGAACTGTGTTGCTCCTTCATTCGAGACATTACCGAGCGCAAGCGGACTGAAGAGCAATTACGGCATATTCAAAAGCTGGAAAGTTTGGGGGTGCTGGCTGGGGGCATTGCGCACGACTTTAATAATTTGCTGGTAGCCATGTTAGGGCAAACTTCATTGGCACAGGCAAAATTACCTGCTCACCATCCAGCCTATAAAAACATTGAAAAAGCAGTGCAGGCGGCGGAAAAGGCAGCTGAGCTTACCCGACAATTGTTGGCTTATTCTGGACGAGGGCAGGTAGAGTTACGGCCTGTGTCGTTAAATCAGCTGGTGCAGGAGAATATCCATTTGCTGGAAGTGGCTGTTCCCAAAAATGTGCGTTTGACTTATGCATTGGCAGAGAGTGTGCCTTTTGTTGAAGTGGATGTGGCTCAGTTGCAGCAGGTGATCATGAATCTGGTTATCAATGGCGCAGAAGCGATTGGTGATCGTCCGGGGCAAGTGACTGTATCAACGGCCGTTCAGGATGTAACGCAGGCTATGATTGATAATTGGCAACATCGAGGAGAAGCAGTCAAGCCAGGGCAGTTTGTAGTATTGACGGTGGCCGATACAGGCAAAGGCATGGACTCAAATACGCTGAATCGGATTTTTGATCCATTTTTTACCACCAAGTTTACAGGACGGGGATTGGGATTGGCGGTGGTGTTGGGGATTGTGCGGGCGCATCAGGGCGGGCTTGAGGTGAGTAGCGCACCAGGGGAAGGAACGGTTTTCCGTTTGTATTTTCCGGCTATAACGGCCGATTCGGTGGATAATGGAGATGGCATGACGGGAGAAACGGCCGTTTCCCATCCGGATGCCCCCTCTTCCACCGGCGTACTCCTCGTTATTGATGACGAAAAAGAAGTCCGCGATGCCATCGCTGACATCCTGGCCATAGAAAACATACCCGTTCTGACGGCGCCAAATGGCAAAGACGGCATTCGCCTCTATCAACAGCATCAGAAAGATATTCACCTGGTATTACTTGACCTCTCCATGCCCGATATGGATGGCATAGAAACGTTCAAAGCATTACACCAGATCAACCCGAATATTCCTGTTCTGATATCTTCCGGCTACGACAATACCGCTCTGGGACACCAGTTTATTGATCAGAAAGTGGCCGGTTTTTTGCCCAAACCATACAATGCCACCACCTTGTTACAAACAATTCGCAAATATTGGCACACAACCAATCAGCAACAATAGAAAATTGTTTGACTGATCCTCTGGGATAGTCTCGGCTCAATAGAAAACATCAGCAAATTTATTTAGGGAGGAAATGTGTACACACTGGCTGTTCGTCGCGATTTTGTCGCCCAACATTATCTGATTGGTGGAGATTGGGGAGCAGAAAATGAATGGCATTCTCATCATTACACGGTAGAAGTGCGCTTGCATGGCGATCGGCTGGATCGGCATGGTTATCTGGTAGATATTGTGGATGTTGAAGCCCATCTGGAAGCACTGGTATCACGTTATCGGGATAAAACCTTAAACGAATTACCGGAGTTTGCCGGGTTGAATCCAAGTATTGAGCATTTTGCCCGCCTGTTTGCCGAACAGCTGGAGGCACGAATTGGAACAAAGTTATTGCGCGGGCTGGAAGTACGCATTTGGGAGAATGAAATAGCCTGGGCGAGTTACTATGTGCCGGTTTCGGCTGGGTGATGGTTCACCTCTATGCGAATTGGACTGGTGATTTACGGCCGTCTTTCTACCGTCTCTGGTGGCTATTTGTATGATCGGATGCTGGTCGCTCATCTTGTTCGTCATGGGCACGAGGTGGAATTGATTTCTTTGCCAGATGGGTGGGGATACGGCCGTTCTATGCGCCTGAACTTTGATCGTTCCCTGCAACAACGCCTGGAAAATGGCCCATGGGATATTCTTTTGCAGGACGAATTGTGCCATCCCGCACTTTTTTGGCTTAACCGACGGCTATCCCGACGACCGCTGGTAACAGTGGTGCATCATTTGCGTAGTACCGAAGCCCGGCCTGCGTGGCAAAATTGGCTGTATCGTTGGGTGGAACGGCCGTATCTGGCCAGTGTAGACGGGTTTATCTACAATAGCCAGACAACCCGTCAGGAAGTTGAGAAACTGGTAGGCAAACGGCCGTTTGTTGTTGCGCCCCCATCCGGTCATCGCTTTCCCCACCACCCCCAACAAGGAGACATACTTGCCCGTGCCCACCAGAGTGGCGAATTACGTTTGCTATTTGTCGGAAACTTGATCCCCCGAAAAGGTCTGCATACCTTATTAAAGGCACTGACACACTTACCTGCCAGTGGATGGCGACTGGATGTTGTGGGAAATACGGCCGTTAATCCCCACTACACACGCACCATTCAGCAACAAATTCGTGCCCATGGCTGGCAAGCCCGTGTCACCCTGCACGGCCTGCTAGATGACCATCACCTGGCTGACAGATATGCTCATAGCCACGCCCTTGTTGTACCCTCCACCTACGAAGGGTTTGGCATCGTTTATCTGGAAGGCATGGGATTTGGCTTGCCAGCCATCGCCACCACCGCCGGCGCAGCGGGGGAAATCATTACACATGGGCAAAATGGCTTTTTGATTCCCCCTGAAGATGCACGCCAGCTGGCACACCATCTGGCCGCCTGGCTGACAGACCGCTCCCTTTTAGCACGTATGAGTCTGGCTGCCTGGCACTATTTTCAGATGAGTCCAGATTGGGAAACAACAATGTCGCGGACGCGATTGTTTTTGGAGTCACTGCATACCCATTACCTGGAGAATCGGCATGGAGGATGAATTTGTTCGCTATCTGGCGGCCAAGAAGACGGTGGATGATCGGGCACTGAACAAGGATGTGTGGCAAAAGTTGGTGGAGATTGTGCCGCAAATGGAGGCAAAACGGCCGTTTCGCATCCTTGAAGTTGGTGCTGGCATCGGCACAATGGTCGAACGACTCATAACCTGGAGTGACTGGCAACACGTTGATTACCATGCCATTGACGCCATGCCCCAAAACATACAAGTAGCCCGCCAACGCTTGAAAAGCCTTCCTCCGGGATGGCGGGTGCAAATGGAAGCGATTGACCTGTATGATTTTATTGCCCGCGAGCAGGGCAAACAGACGTGGGCGTTACTGATAGCGCATGCCTTTCTCGATCTGGTTGATGTCTCTACGGCATTACCCCGATTGTTTTCATTGTTACCACCAAAAGGGCTTTTTTACTTCACCATTAATTTTGATGGTGAGACGATTTTGGAGCCGGTAATTGACGCATCGTTCGACAAACTGGTAATGACCTTGTACCACCAGACAATGGATGAGCGACTTGTAAACGGCCGTCCCTCTGGTGATAGCCACACTGGACGCCATCTGTTTGCTCATTTGCAAGCTGTAGGCGGCGATATTCTGGCGGCAGGTAGCTCCGACTGGGTGGTATTTGCCGGGGAAAACGGCCGTTATCCCGCCGACGAAGCCTGGTTTCTCCACTTTATCATTCACACCATCCACCAGGCCTTAAAAAACCACCCACAACTGGAGCCTGCCCGTTTTGAACAGTGGATAGCCCGGCGTCACGCCCAGATTAAACAAGGCGAGCTGGTTTATATAGCCCATCAACTCGATTTTGTTGGCTACAAACAGGGGAAAAAATAAACGGGACGAGTTATTGCTCGCCCCGTTACGTCTCAGGTCTTGCTCATCACCCGGCTGATTTTTCCTGCCATAGTAAAGCGATCAATGCTGCCTCAATGGCTTTTGTTACCAGCCCTGGTACGCTACCAAATGGGTCAGGGTTTACGAAGAAGAAAAGAACAATTGTGAGCGCTGTGTAGCCAATGAGTACCCAACGGATTGTATTGCGCCATCCGGCCAAAAAGGCAAGGGGCAAATATAACGCGCCTAGCAAGCCCAGATAGCCCAGTCCGTTGAGCACAAAGAGGGTGTCGCTGAAGTTGATGCCCAACATGAGATGGATAACGGCCGTTGCCAGGGTTAGTACAATAATACCCACTTGTAACTTGCCAATAGATACTGATTTACTCATATTTCCTCCTCCTCGTGTTTATGTAGGGTGGGTAAAACCGGGCCAGGTGATGATGACCCACTTGGAGATAGGGTAAAAGATTTTGCGGGGAATAGCAAGAGCCTATTGACCAGCCAAAGCCCAATACCGCCGCTAATAAGGTCACGCAGGCGGAACAGGAGAAGCGCGCTTAACACAACGGCCGTTTCCCCGCCCAACATGCTCATTGCCCACACCAACCCCGCCTCCACACTCCCCAGCCCCCCCGGCAATGGCAAGAGCAAGGCCACCCGCATGACTACCAACAGGCTCACTACGGCAACCGGCGAAAGGGTTGCTCCCAGCATGTGAAACAACAGGCCAAACTCGGCCACAATACATCCCCAGGCAATCAACGAAGCACTCACCGCGCCTGCAAAGTACATGGGCTGCTGACGACAAAACAAGCTGGCTTCTCTTTCTGCTTGCATAATGACACGTAACCAGGTAACAGGCAGCCATCTTTTAAAAGGAAGCAGCAGTCGAGTGATTGGCTGATGGTTTGCACCGAGCCCGATAAGGTAAAAAAGGGGAAATGTGAGAGGCAGCAGACTGAAAACGGCCGTTTTCCAACCACCCAAATTCCCCAACAATCCACCATCCAGTACCAGCCACAACCCACCTGCCAGAAACGCCAAATTAACGACCAGTTCCAGCAACCGATCTACCGTTACGCCAGCAATTGCCACACGCGCTGGCAGGCCATGTCGGCGTGTCAGCAGCAAAACTTGTACCGGTTCGCCGCCAAATTGGGGACCAGGCGTAAACAAACTGACGGCAAAACCTGCTTGCCGGTAGGCCAGCATCTGCCAGAAAGGTACAGCTTTCCCCATTCCGTGCAAAATAAGCCACCATCGCCCTACAAGTGTGCCAATTATCAGCAGGTTTAACCCTATCCATAAAAAAAGTTGACTGACGGAAACTGTACGCAGTATTCTCCAAACGGCCGTTAGCGAGGTTTGGCGTGCTGCCCAGGCTACCAAAAGAGCGGTCAGTAGCCAGAGAACAACCCTGAAAAGTGGCGTTTGTTTGTTCATCGGCCAAATCGCTTAGTCATAAACGTTTCCTCTACTTGCCAGAGCGAACCGAAGCCCGTACTCATAATTAACAGGTAGAGGTCAGTGATAAGTGCCAGGCTGTTTGCACCCAGCAGTCCCTGTGCCATGATGTCCCAGCTAACAGGAAAGAGGAGAAGAAGTGCCCCGATTCGCCCGGCCAGCCCCAGCGAAACGGCCGTAATCCCCACACCGCCTATTACCAGCCAGAATGTACCCCACCATGCTGCCATTGGCCATCCCCATTCAGCAAACAACATCATCCAATGCAGATGTGATTCACTTTGCCAAATCATCCAGGCAGCAAGCAGTAGCAAAAGTCGGGCCAATACCGGCAGCCAACCCCGTACCAGCCAGGACAGAATGTGCATCCGTCGTCGATAAACGGCCGAATTAACGTCTATGCGTCCGCTGGCAACAAGCCAATCTCGACCAAAGCCTGTTGCCGAAGCCAGCCCAAAGATTGTACCGGCAATTGTAGCCCCTGCAGCCGGGACAATTGGCCACAACACGACACTGAGAAAACCCATCTGAAACCCGGCAAACATACGACGGTGGGCACTGGGTGGCAAATCGTAAACCGGAAGCCCCCGACGTTGCCGCCACCACAATCCAGCCAAAAACAGATAGCGGGCTAACCCCAACCCCAGATACCACCAGGGAAGTTGTCCGTACCAGATTGCTAATAAAATGACAGCCAGCATTCCCAGGCTGTCAAATTCCATGTCCAATTGCGCGCCCAGCACGGTGGTGTGGTGTGTAATGCGCGCCACATAGCCGTCCAGGTAGTCGGCAATACCGGCAGAAGCGTACAGAAGAGCGGGGAGCCAGCCGGGAAACCCGTTTGGCCAGGGAGAAAGGAGAAATCCGGCAACCATACTCAGGGCTAGTCCGCGCCAGAGTGTGAGCAGGGTTCCCAAACCGAATGTGGGAAACAGGTGTGGCGAATCGGCTGGATGGTTTTGGGACAGGTTTTGCCAGACAATACGCCCGCACCAGATAAGCGAAACGGCCGTTATGCCCAGCCAACGATGGGCAAATGGCCAGGAGCCTCGCAAGTAGAGATAGAACAGAATGACCACAATGCCCCAAACAGCGATTACGCCTGCCCAGTGTCGTCGTAAGCTGGCTAACTGGTGGGTATTATCAGGAGGGATGGTATGGGTAGTGGTCATATCAGGCAGGTTGGTGGCTATACCAGACGGCCGAAACAGTATCCACAAAAGCCTGTTCCAGGGGAGTAAGCAAACGGCCGTGTCGGGTAAGCAGAACAGCATCCCAGGGGAAATGAAAGTCCGGGACGTCGAGCGGCACAAGCCCGGAAACGGCCGTTAACCGCCGTGGCACAAACGTCACCGTATTGGGCTGACGAGCCATCGGCAAAGCCGCTGCCAGAGGCACACGCACCACAGAGTGCATCCCGCCGCCACTCATTTGCCGCAAACTTTCTATATAAGCATCAAACGCCGCCCCCCAGTGAATGATCAAAATCTGAAAATCCCACAATCGCTGCACAGGTATCCCTTTCGCATGTGCCAGCGGGTGCAAAGGTGACGTGGCTACGACCATTTCATCATGTAACCGTAGCAGCGTATGCGCTTGTGCCAGGAAACGAGGAAATGCCGCGGCCAAGGCCAAATCCACAACGCCGTCCAAAAGCTGATTGACAGCAAATTCCGAATGACCAGCCTCAATGAGTAAATCCGCTTGGGGATATTCCGATGTAAAACGGCGAACGACTTCTGGCAAGAGGTAGGTGGCTAACGAAAAGGGACAGGTGACAGTAACCCGGCCGATTTTACCAGTCTTGGCTGCCTGAACGGCCGTATAACCCGCTTCCAGAATACCCACTGCCCGTTCTGCATAATCCAAAAAAATCTTGCCCAACGTGGTCAATTGAATCGGCCGTTTATTTCGCAAAAACAACTGCCCCCCAAGATACCGCTCCAATTGCTGAATACGTGCACTTAACGATGGCTGCGTCAGATTCAACCGATGCGCCGCTTCTGTAAAACTTCCTTCCCGAACAACCGCCAAAAATGCTTCAATTTGGCTCAATTCCATGATATATTTCTCCGTAATGTGCTCACCGTTCCGGGCACGGATAAATTCAAGGCCGCAACAACAAAACGGGAGGAAATTGTGAAAGAGCTAGCAATAGAGAGCAAGCCCAGACAGTTTGATTATTATAAAACATTTATTGTTGGTTTTGGTCTCTTGGGCCTCAGCATCATCTGGCCTATTTTCAATCAATACATTCCGTTATTTCTACAGGCTGGAAACCCGCAATTTGAAGCCCAACTATTGGCTGAAGGTCGTCCCATTCCAGATGTAAAAGGTTTTGCCCTTTCCCCCGCAATCGCCCTCTTCATCATGACGTGGGACAACATTATCAACGTATTTGTGCAGCCCTGGATAGGTGCCAAGAGTGACCACACCTGGAACCGGTTTGGACGCCGCAAAGGATGGATACTGCTGGGCGCGCCGATTGCCATAGTTGGTTTTATTCTACTTCCTTTTGCCCAAACTATGTTCGCTTTGGCAGTTTTTATTCTTATTACCAATATCGGCATGGCTATTGTACGCTCCCCATTGGCGGCCTGGTTAGGAGACTTATACCGGCCGGAAGAGCGGAGCAAGGCCAATGGTATCATTAACCTGATGGGGGGAATAGGCAGTATCATTGCTTTTTTGGGCGGCGGTTATCTGTTTGAACAATTCGGCCGTCATGCCCCATTTATTGGCGGTGCACTGTTGATGGGTGTGGCCGGCCTGATTGCTGTCTGGAAGGTGGAAGAACCGCGCCATATCCAACTGGATAAGGAAAACCCTGGCGGTGTGCTGGATAACTTGAGAGTGATCTGGCGTAATCCAGATAAAAGCAGCCTGTATATTCTTTTGGGGATTTTTCTCTGGTTTGTTGGGTTTTATGCGCTGGAAGCGGGGTTGTCTTCATTTGCTGTGTTTTCTTTGGGTATCTCACCCGGCCGAGCTTCGATATATATCGGATTGATAGCCGCGTCTTTTATTCTTTTTGCTGTACCGGCTGGTTGGCTGGGCACAAAATATGGGGCGTTGCGGGCTATTTTGTATGGTTTGGTCGGGCTGACGTTGGTGTTGGCACTTAGTTACTTTCTTATTCAGGGAGCAACGTCTTTGATTGTGTTTATGTCTATGATTGGTGGGTTGTGGGCCAGTATTAATGTGAACAGCTTGCCTTTGCTATATGACTATGGGGATGAACGACGAATTGGGGCATATACAGGGTTGTATTATTTTTCGTCTCAGTTGGCGGCTGTGGTTGGGCCAACGATGAGTGGTGTGGTTGTGCAACAGTTTGGTAGTCAGTATCGTTGGTTGTTTCCGTTTAGTGCGTTGTTTATGGCGCTGGCGTGGGTGATTATGATGCGGGTACGGCCGAAACCGAAGTTTGTACCGCTCGACTGAGTCGGCAAAAATTGAGCATGGCTGAATGGCCGTGCTTTTTTTTACACCTTATCTATAAAAATTTTCTATAGTAACTATAACTAGTATTGGCTTGAGTTCCCCTAAGCAACGTGTTACTGTAAGCGAGGCTTACTGAGCATGGGCTTAGGGAGAGAAAAATGAGCAAGCGAGTCCTTTACATTGAAGATAATCCACGAAACATGCTGCTGGTGCAACGCATTGTAGAAGCAGAAGGTCATGAGTTTATTGGTGCTGTGGATGGAGAAAGTGGCTGGAAAACGGCCGTTTCCGCCCACCCAGACCTTATCCTCATGGATTTACGACTTCCTGGCGAAATAACCGGTTTCGAACTGACCCGACGCATTCGCCAACATGAGCCATTACATCACACGCCCATCATCGCCGTTACTGCCTATGGTAGTGATGAGGCCGAAAAACGGGCTCGTGCTGCCGGATGCGATGGCTTTTTATGCAAACCGGCCGATATTCGTCAGATTCAAGCCTTGCTGCGGGAATATTTGGGACAAAAACCTGCCATCAAGCAAACAGCTCCCGAAGCAGCAAAAGTATCATACGTTTTCCTCTAGAATTATTTCACATACAACTGTAATCAGGCGAAAAAATGAACTACCTGACCCATCTGCAATGTTCCCATTGCGGCCGTACACATTCGGCTGAACAACTTATCCGGTTATGTCCCGACTGCGGGTATCCCTTGCTGGCGCAATATGATCTGGAAAAAGCTGCTGCCGAAATTGATCGGGATGAATTGGCACGACGTCCGGCAACCATGTGGCGTTTTCGTGAGTTATTACCGGTGCGTGATTCCCGTTATATTGTCACCCTGGGCGAGGGTGGTACACCTGTCCTGAAATTAAATCGTCTGGGAGAGAAGTTGGGATTAAAACATCTGTACCTGAAAGATGAAGGTCAAAATCCTACCGGCAGCTTCAAGGCATTGGGATTGGCTGCTGCTGTAAGCCGGGCGCTGGAGCTGGGAGCACATGCTTTTGTGATTCCCACAGCCGGGAATGCGGGTGGTGCCTTAGCTGCTTATGCTGCCCGGGCTGGTGCTGAAGCGCATGTGTATATGCCCAAAGATGCCCCACTAATTAACATCACAGAAGTACAGATGACAGGGGCTGATCTGCATCTGGTCAATGGCCTGATTAATGATGCCGGACGGGAAGCGGCGCGTGATGCAGAAGCGGGGGGCTGGTTTGATGTCTCTACCCTGAAAGAGCCGTATCGGGTTGAGGGGAAGAAGATAATGGGGTATGAGTTGGCAATGGCGTTTGGTTGGGAGTTGCCGGATGTGATCATTTACCCGACAGGTGGTGGGACGGGGTTGATTGGCATGTGGAAGGCGTTTGCTGAAATGGAGCGGTTAGGCTGGATTGGCAAGCAGCGCCCGCGTATGGTTGCGGCTCAGTCGGCTGGCTGTGCGCCAATTGTGAAGGCGTTTCATGAGGGGTGGGAGGAAGCAAAGCCGTGGCCAAATGCAACGACATTGGCCGGAGGGTTGCGGGTGCCGGTGGCAATTGGGAGTCGGTTGATGTTGCGGGCATTGCGGGAGAGCGGAGGAACGGCCGTTGCCGTTCTCGATTCCCATATTCTTGATGCCCAACAATTGCTGGCCAGCCACGAGGGTATTTTCGTTTCTCTCGAAGCGGCGGCCACAGTCGCGGCCTTGCAAGAATTGACCACCAGCGGCTGGATTCAGCCAGATGAACGTGTACTCATTTTTAATACCGGCAGCGGGCTCAAATATCGGCTGCTACTTACCTGACTCAGGCAGTTCGGCCAACACCTTTTTTAGCGTGGTAACCAGCCGTTCGGCATTTGCTGTATTAAAGACGAGAGGCGGTTTGATTTTTAGTACGTTGTGCAGGGGGCCGTCGGTACTGATAAGAATGCCGTGATCACGCATGCGTTCCACAATATAGCTGGCTTCCTGGGTGGCGGGTTCTAGCGTTTCCCGGTTACGCACCAGTTCTACACCAATAAATAACCCCCTACCACGGACATCCCCAACCAGCGGGAATGTGTCCATGAGTTGCCGCAAGTCGTTTAGCAGATAACGGCCGATTTGATCCGCGTTCTGTTGTAACTGTTCGTTTTCGATGACGTCTAATACAGCCATACCAACCGCACAAGAAACAGGGTTACCCCCAAATGTGTTGAAGTACTCCATACCATTGGCAAAAGAAGCCGCAATTTCAGGCGTGGTAACGACAGCAGCCAGTGGATGCCCATTGCCAATCGGTTTGCCCATTGTCACAATGTCGGGGATGATGCCGTGTAGTTGAAATGCCCAAAAGTGACTGCCCACACGGCCGAATCCCACCTGTACTTCGTCGGCAATACAGACGCCACCAGCCGCACGTACATACGCATAGGCAGTGGCAAAGAAATCGTTTGGGGGGACTATCTGGCCGCCACAACCCAGTAATGGCTCAGCGATAAAGGCAGCAATGGGATAGTTTTTGGCTTCGGCCTGGATGATGGCATTTTGGACAAGACGGCCGTATTTTTTCCCTGCTTCTGGCTCTCCTCGATACACTCCCCGATATGGATCAGGCATCGGCACAGGGAACACATGGGGGGGCGCACCCTGACCACCCGGCCCGTTGAACTTGTAGGGGCTGATGTCGATCAGGCTGGACAGATTGCCGTGATATGCCCCGTCAAGCACAATGATTCCCCGACGGCCAGTGTGGGCAAAGGCCAGCCGCAAGGCAAGGTCATTGGCTTCACTGCCGGAGTTGACAAAAAAGCAGACACGTAACGGTTCGGGCAAGGTGGCACAGAGCCTTTGGGCATAGCGCACCAGATTGGGGTGAAGGTAGCGGGTGTTGGTGTTCAAAACGGCCGTTTGCTGTTGGGCAGCCCTGACAACATGAGGGTGACAATGTCCCACATGTGGTACATTATTGACCGCATCTAAATAAGCCTGTCCCTCATTGTTATATAAATATTGCATAAAACCGCGCACAATGTGGAGCGGCTTATGATAAGAAATACTGAGAGACGGGCCGATATGTTGGCGCCGGGCAACCAGAATTTCGGCCGTAGTGGGCGACGGTGGCGGGAACAATTCGGCAGGAATCTGCAAAATAATGTTGGGATCGGGACAAATGGCCAGCCATATGGCCGCTTCAGATGGGGCGGCAACGCCAGGGAAGGTGTCAGTTTCTGCCAGCAGGTCTGTAATGAGTTGGAAGTGCAAATGTGGCGGCCAATTACCATTTTCATCTGGTGTGCCAATATGTCCTAGCAGGTCGCCAGCGGCGACAGATTGTCCGGGGTGGAGGTGCGAGATGGTGTGGCGGCTGAGATGGCCATACAGCGTGTAGAAGGTATGACCGGTGTCAGTGGTGTGTGCCAGAATAAGGGTGGGGCCATAGTCGCCGGGTGTGGTGTGGTTGGTGAGGCTGTGGACTTTACCAGAGAGAGGTGCATAAACGGCCGTTCCTGCCGGGGCGAACAAGTCTATACCCAGATGAATTGTACGCCGCTCAGGAAATTCATCCCGTTCTGTCTGGAAGGCAGGGGCAGTGTAGAGCAGGCGGGCTTCGTTATAACGGCCAACTCCCACTGGTGCGGTTGCCTGGGCCAGATGTGCTTGAATGCGGTTGGATAAAATTGTGGGGTTTTGCAGTTCATCCAACGTGCCCCATTGGGTGCTACCAACACTCAGGTCTAGCACAACGGCCTGATTCATATCCAGGTGCAGGACGGGCTGTATTTGTTTTTGGTGGCGTGTTAGCCAGTCCAGGACAACGGCCGTTTTGGGGCAGGGTGGCAGATCGCATGCTGCGCGAAAGGCATAGTGGGCAAAATCAGGCGAAATAGTTTGCAAGCGAGATAATGTTTCCCAGGCAGGTTTGGCACTAATTTGCAGGTACGCATTTTCCGGTTGCTGTTGGGCAGCAAGGGCGGCATTTGTGACGGTGACACAAAGACGGGTACATATCAGAGGGAACAGCACAGCCAGTTCATCTGGTGTGAGAGGGCGAGCCTGATGGTAGCCACGGATAATGTGACGGGCTACGGTGAGCGGATCGATTTTGTTGAGGATGGCATAGGCAATAGCAATGGCGAGTTCGCAGATGGTGGGGGCATATACCATGTCGCCGAAGTCTATGATGCCCACAACACGGCCGTTTTGGGTAATCAGGTTGTAGTCGTTGGCGTCGCTGTGGATGATGGTGTGGGGTAAATGGGGAAGTTGGGGGAGAACGGCCGTTTCAAACTGCGCGATCATTTGCCGCACCATTGCCTGTCGGTCAGAGTCAGGGATTGTGGACACAAAATCTGCAATCCAGGCGGCTTCGGCCAGATTCCACTTAAGCGAACGATGGGCGGCCGGATGGTCAAACTCAGCCAGGGCATTATCCAGTTCTCCCAGAAAGCGACCAAGACTGTGATAAAGTGCTGGCGAGTGAGGGCGTGTTTCTGCCCATAATTGCCCAGGCACAAAAGTAAGGAGACGCACGAGCCAGGAGGTTCCGTCGTTGGCTGTAATATGTGTCAATTCGGCGCCGGTCATGGTGTGACAAACGCGAGGAAGTTGTGCCTGGGGGAGATGGGTGGCCAGATGTTTCAGGGCTGCATGTTGCATCTGGATAACTTCTGCGCCTTCGGCTGGATGAATGAGTTTGAGGACGTAAAGACGGCCGTTTTTTGCCTGCACCGCAAAGTTTTGGTCACGTTCTCCGGGCAATGACCATACTTTTTGTACAGTCAGGCCAAATTCATGTTCAGCCAGCGAAATAGCATCGGCGAGTGAAAAGCGAAATGGGGACATAAAAACCTCCAGAGGACTCCCGCCAGTTTGGGAATGAACTTGGTGGTAAATCTGCTTGCCTTAAGCATAGCGCAGATGATGAGGGGAGAGCAAGTGTATGCAGACAAAATTGGCAAAACAGAGGGAAATGGGGTGTGGTACACTAGGGGCGGTTGTGGATGGTATTTCTGGTAAGGAGGCGTATCAGATGACTGCCCGATTCAAATATGGGGTTCCAATTTTGTTGATAGGTGTTGTGGTTGTTCTTCTGGGGGTGATTTTGTTTTTGGTATTTCAGAGGGGGGATGAGGCGGTGGTAGAAACGGCCGTTTCCGGGCAGACAATTACAATTACCAGCCCTGCCTTCACACAGGGGAGCCCTATTCCGGCACTGTACACCTGCGATGACCAAAATATTTCCCCCGAATTGACCTGGTCTGGTGTGCCAGAAGAAGCAACCAGCCTGGTATTGATTATGGATGACCCAGATGCGCCGGTGGGCACTTTTGTCCATTGGGTGGTGTACAATCTGCCACCTGATATTGATGGGTTGGCAGCTGGTGTGCCGGCCGATGAACAACTGGCAAATGGTGGGATTCAGGGCGTAAACGGCCGTCGTCAGACAGGCTACACCGGTCCCTGTCCGCCCACTGGTGAACATCGGTATTTTTTCAAGATATACGCCCTGGACACATTATTGACGTTGGCACCAGGGGCCAACAAGGCAGAAGTGGTAGCAGCAATGGAAGGGCATATTTTAGCCAGCGGCGAGCTAATGGGGACATATAGCCGTTAAATTCAGTTCGATTTTATACAAGGAGAGGTAAATATGAGTGAATTGGTACGCACAGAGCAGCGGGATGCAATCTTTGAGATTGTGTTAAATCGGCCGGAAAAAAGGAATGCTATGAATCTGGCGTTGTATGAGCAACTGGAAACGGCCGTTCATCAGGCTGGCCGCACCGATGGGCTACGGGCTGTGCTCATCAGAGGAGAGGGCAAAGCATTTTCGGCTGGCATTGACCTGACAACGCTCATGCAACTCTCCGAACGATACGGTAACCAATGGCAGCAGCGAATGCGCCTGATTACCGACGACTTTCAGCGTGTACTTACCCGCCTGGAACGGCTGGAGCTGCCCGTTATTGCCCTGTTGCATGGCTATTGCCTGGGGTTGGCAATGGAACTCGCCCTGGCTTGTGATATTCGTATTGCGGCCGCCGGTACACTTATGGGCTTGCCAGAAACCCGGTTGGGCATCATCCCAGATGTAGGCGGCACAACCCGCCTGACACGTTTGGTAGGACCAGCCAGAGCCAAGGAGCTTATTTTTACGGGGCGGCAGATTACGGCCGAAACGGCCGCAGCCTGGGGATTGGTTAACTACGTCGTTCCTGCCGACAGCCTGATGACCAAGGCAGAAGAGCTTGTGGCTGAAATTAGCCAGTGTGCCCCACTTGCAGTAGGCATGGCCAAGCGAGTTATTGACGGCCTGGCTGATATAGATCGAGGCCTGATGCTTGAAGGATGGGCACAAAGTCAGTTGATGAGTACCGAAGACTTTATGGAAGGCGCACAAAGCTTCCTCATGCGGCGCCCGCCCCAGTTCAAAGGCAAATAGACGCAAAGTGAGGCAAGCGTTCATGCAACCTTGCCTCATGTTTGTTTTTCTCTTCTTGATATTTGGGTGAGAAGTTAGTTAGATAGAAACGGCCGCCGGGTTATTGCTGCTGATGGTATCTACGCCCCATTCAATCAGCGTGGGGTAATCCCACCAAAATCCGCCGGGGGAGCAAGCGTAACCAGCTGCGTGTATTTGGGCGACGTCTTCTGGGGTGAGGAAGTCTGTGGCCGGACTTAGCGCATCGAGGGGCAGGCCTTTGACAATGTCGAGCGTGTGGAGAAAACGGCCGATATAGATAAAACTTGTTGTCAATTGTGGATTTCGTTCTTTCACCCGCCGCAAGGCAAATTGATCAAAGCTGGTCAGAACAACCTCATCTTCCATGCCAAACTGCTCAATCAGGTCAATGGTGGTGTAGTCCAGCCGAGGCTCAAACACTGGACCGTGCTTGAGTTCAATCATGAGGGCAACACGGCCTTTTGCCCAGGCGAGCACTTCAGATAGCAGGGGCATGTGTGTACCGGCAAAGGATTCATCGAAGTAGCGGCCAACGTCAAGCGTTCGCAAAAAGTCGGCGGTGTAATCTTTTATCATGCCTTCGATGCCTGTTTTTGCCGTCAGGGTGGTGTCGTGGAAGAGAATAACCTGGCCGTCGGCTGTGAGTTGGACGTCAATTTCCAGAATGTCCGCACCACCAGCCAGGCCAGCTTCCAGAGCGGGAAAGGTGTTTTCGGGGGCGACTTCCATGGCGCCGCGATGCCCCACAAGCAGAGGACGGCCGTTTTTTCGTTGGCGTAAATCAAACATAGATGACTCCTGTGATTGGGTTATTGTCCCAAGGTTTTGTGAACAATTTGGGCGACAAGTGAACGCACCAGTTCCGGATTGGCAGAGGCCGAGGGGGAAGTGCTGGCAGTGGACGGCCGTAATGTAGGTGCGTGTTCGTCTCCAGGATGGCAGACACCACACACGGCACAAAATTCGGCCGTTTCTCCCGGTCGGGCCAATCCCATTGCCTGGCGCTGACGTAATAGCTTGCGAACTTCCTCTGGCGGCAGTGGATTACGCACGCCTAGTTGCGCCAAAATCAGAGCGATTCGGGCATTTTGTTCCACAGTTTCCAGCCGCATAAAGGCCTGCATGGGAGAGTTGCCCACGGTAAGTGTGCCATGTCGTTGGAGTACAATGGCATCATGTCCTTGAATCAGGTCACGGATGGCGCGTACATTTTCGGTGCTGGATGGTGTGGCGTATTGGGTGGTGGGTATGAGTCCCAGAAAAACGATCACTTCTGGCAAGAGGCAATCGGCCAGGGGAATGCCGGCAATGGAAAGGGCAACGGTGATGGGTGGGTGAGCGTGGACGACTGCCTGGATATCTGGGCGCTGGCGGTAGGCTTCCAGGTGCATGGGTAATTCGCTGGTGGGCTTGAGGTGGCGGTTGGCATAGGAAAGTGAGGGGAGAAGACGGCCGTTTTCATCCACTACAAGCAATTGCTCTGGCTCCAACAACCCTTTGTGTAGCCCTGATGGTGTGATGAGAATTCGGTCTGGACCCAGGCGCGCCGAAATGTTGCCATCGCTGGCACAAATAAACCCTTTCTCGTACATCAATTGGCCGATTCGTACAATCTCCTGGCGGAGCCGATATTCATCTGTTTCTGCCATTGGTTTTACTTGCCTTGTTTGAGAGCCTGTTCCTGTTTTTGTACAGCTTCTAATAACCGGCGTGGCTTGCCGTCAAACTCGTGCCAGTCCAGTTCGTTTTTTGTCAGACGCCACAAGATGTCTGTGAGGGTGGCATTTACTGGTGTGGGAATGCCTACTTGAGCCCCAGCTTGAGCAATGGCGCCGTTGTGGTAGAGGACTTCGCTTTTTCCTTTGCCTGCTTTCAGGTCTATGTGAAAGGAGGGCATTTTGTCGCCGCGCCCTTTGGCGACGATGCTGGTGAGAATTGGTTTGAGGAGTAGGCGTGGTATGCGCTGAACGGCCGTTGCCAGCCGGGAAGCGGGTGAGCCTGGCAGATCGACGATTTTCAGATTGAGCCGATTCATAACGGCCAGTGCTTCTTTCAGCATTCGCAATTCCAGATTGAACATGGCATTTGAGCGATACACAACGCCCGGTGGCCGATTGAGGATAGCGGAAGTGGCATTGCCTACAATGTTGAGCAAGGCTTTTGACCATTTCATGGCGGGGTAACTGTCTATGCCTATGGTTGTAATACCGGCTTGTTGGAAGAGCGTGACCCAGGGACGGATATCCTGACCGGGTTTGGCAGGTGCCAGGCCGAGGCCACGCCCCTGTCGTTCGACAACAAGACGGTTGGTGGCATCACGTCGGATTGGGGTGGTCAATGACCCGGCGGTGATCCGTTCTGCCCCGAATTGTTCGATGAGTGGTCGTTCGACATCGATGCCGTTTTGGAGGGTGATGATGTGGGCTGGTTCCGGGCAGAAAGCAGCAAGTGGGTCAATCGCGTCGGCCAGGTCGTAAGATTTCATGGCCATGATGATGAGATCGAAATGGGGTTCATCATTTATGTAGAGTTGTGCGATGGCGGAAACGGCCGTTGGGTGGGTGACGATTGTTTCTTCACCATCGATTACTGTCAATCCATGTTGGGTGATGGCATCGGCCGTAACCTGTCGGGAAATTAAGGTGACGTCGTGGCCACTATGGGCCAGTCTTGCGCCCACATATCCACCAACGGCACCTGCGCCATAGACTAATATTTTCATAGTTCTCCTAGTTTGCTGTTGATAAAGTCTGGTCGCCCGCGCGCGAAATCAGCCGCAGACATGGGGCGTTTGCCGGCGGGCTGAATGGTTTCCAACATGAGCAGGCCTTGCCCTGTATGTACGGCTATGGTCTCTTGCCAGGTGATAACCAGTCCTGGTTCGCCAGTGGGTGAGAAATCGGGCACAGGTTGCGCGGCGAGTATTTTTAGGAGCTGGTTGTGCCAGTGGGTGAATGCGCCTGGCCAGGGTGTCATGGCACGAATGTGACGGTCAAGTTCCGTGGCTGTTTTTTCCCAGCGAATGAGCCCGTCCTCTTTTTTGATCATGGGGGCGTAGGTGGCCTGGGTGTTGTCCTGGGGGGTGGGGGTGAAATGGCCGTTCAAAATATCGTTCAGGTAGCGACGAAGCATCTCTCCCCCCAGTTTGGCCAGACGGTCGTGTAGAGAAGCGGCCGTTTCGTGGGGATGAATGGGGATGGCTTCTTGCACATAAACAGGGCCGGTATCTAATCCTTCATCCATTTGCATCAGACTGATGCCGGTTTGGGTGTCGCCGGCGAGGATGGCGTGTTGGATGGGGGAGGCGCCGCGCCAACGGGGAAGAAGGGAGGCATGGACGTTGAGGCAGCCGTGGGGGGGGAGTTGTAGCAGGTGGGGGCGCAGGATTTGACCAAAGGCGGCGACAACGATGATGTCTGGTTGCCAGGCGCGAATGGGTTCGGCCGTTTCTTCGCGGCGCAAGGAGGCTGGCTGATAGACAGGAATCTTGGCCTGTTGGGCCAGGACCTTGACTGGTGACGGCCGTAACTGTTGGCCACGACCAGCCGGGCGATCTGGTTGGGTGACAACACCGACGACAGTTTGAGTCTCAATAAGGGCTTCCAGGGCCGGTACTGCAAATTGTGGTGTTCCCATGAAGACGATTTTTGCCATGCGTGCATTCTAGCACGGGAAAACGGCCGTTTGCAAATAGATGATTGACGTAGAGCATAATCAGCTTTACACTGTGAATGATAGGATGGCCTTCAGCAACAAAACAGGAGGATGTAAACGATGGATGTAGCCAGGGCATTTTCTTTTCCGTTTGAAGACAAGCGATGGTTAGAAAAATTGGCAATTGGCGCCGGGTTGTCATTTTTTACTTTTTTGCTGTTTCCTATTCCGCTTCTTAATGGGTATATGGTCAAAATTGCCCGTAATGTACAAGGTGGGGTTGAGGGGTTGCCAGAATGGGACGACTGGGGCACGTTGTTTAGAGATGGGTTAATGGTGCTGATTGCTCAGTTTGTGTACACATTGCCATTTTGGTTATTAGCTTGTGTGGCCTTTATCGCTACGATTGGGTTTTCGGGGTTGAGTGAATTGAGCGAGGATGCTGCAGCAGCGGGAATTGTGGCCACGTTTGGTTTGATTGCTTGTTTGGGGGTGTTGGCTGCAATTGCCTGGATGTTTGTTAGTCCGGCGTTGGTGGTGCAGTATGTCCGGCATGGTGATTTGGGAGCTTGTTTACGTATCGGGGAAGTGTTGGGTATTGTGCGGGATCAGTTTTCAGATATTGTGATTGCCATGCTGGCTTTACTGGCTTTGATAGTAGGTTTTCTGGTGGTGGGTACAGGCCTGGCAATTATCCCATGTTTGGGAGGTATTTTGGCGTATGTGTTAAGTTTGGCTTTGTCGCCTTATACAATGATGATTTCTGGTCATTTGTATGGACAAATTGCGGCGCGTGCGGGGAAAGGTGGGTTGGCAGCAGATATTTGATTGTATCAGGGAAAGAAATGCAAAAGGGCGTGTTCTTTACTGAGTGTGGAACACGCCCTTTTTTATTATAGGGTTTCTTCGTCGTCTGGGGGCAAGGTGTCCAGAACGGCCGTGATTTTGTCGGTATTGGCCTTGACTGGTTCCAGACTGGGGTAACTGGTTGTACCAAAGCGGGTGAGAGCCACAGCACCCAACCCTATCGCAAGAATGGTGAAGGAGACGAGGCTTTCACCGATAATGAAGGGGATGGTGCTGAGCAGGCCAAATGTGAAGGTGAGAACGGCCGTTCCCAGCATAGCCGTTGTGGCTGGCGACAAATCAGTTAGCCCCAAAGCCTGTGCCAGTCGCTGCCCGGCCAGGTCTCCCACAGCTACCCAGCCGAAAATACTGGCGAAAATCAGGCCAAGTGTCAGGGCCAGAATAATGGGAAAGCCAAGCAAACCAATACATATGAGGGTAAGCAGGATGGATATAGGCAACAAAAGCGCGATGATAGATGGTACGGCCACAGCAGTCAGGACACCCACAATACCACTGGCAACGGGTTGACGACGAACGGCCGTTTCCACTCGCTGCAATCGCCGGGGTTGCAACGTTGCCAGCGCAAACGCGAGTAACGACAACAAGATTGTGCGACCAATCGTCCCCATCAGGCGAGGCCAAAATCGGCCTTCATTGTCCGGGAACGAAACACGCCAGCTTCCATCTGGATTACGCAATGCCGCCAAAAATTCGGCCGTTGCCGGCGACACAACCACATCTGTGCAACTCAAATTCTCCCCCTCAATCTTCCCATTAAGCACCACACAATCCCCACTAATAACGGCCGAATCCTCTGCTATCAGATCGCCATTAAACAACACTACATCCCCATTAACCTCACCTGCAATACGAGCATCCCCATTAAAAATCACCACATCCCCATTAACCGTTGCTCCTGCAGTTACCTCCAAGTCACCATCAAACACCACAATATCATCATCAACCGTCTCATCCGACTCTACAACCTTATCCAAAGGCGGGGCTGCCAACGACACACCAGCAGATGCCAGCAAAATCAGCCCTACCAGCAACACACCACCCCAAAATCGCCATCGTAACCTCATCATACACTCTCCCCTCTCAAGAAATATACACAGATTGGCGTGTTAACTGCCGGTAAACCCCTGCCCACAACAACACCAACCCCATCATAACAAACAACCATCCCAAAAAAGCTGGTTGTTGGGCTATCAATTCACCCACACCACTCAACAAAGCACCCAAAACCGTAACCACAACCCGTGCCGTTTTGGCCAAAGACTCCAACACACTACGCCACACACTCGGCTGTTGCAAAATTGGCCCCAATCGCGTAGCCAGCCAAAGCCCGGCCATGAGGGGTAACGCCCCACCGAGCAAAAGACTAACATACAAAAACGCCATCATCCAGAGCCGTTCACGCCCCAACGACAACAGTTCCATCGTTCTTTCTGCAAAACCTGTCGGTGGCGCAATAGCCGGTGTTTGCCGAAAAAGCGTATCAACAGCCAGCAAAGACTCCCACTCTCGCATACAAGCCGGACACGCGCGCAGGTGAGCCTCCAGCGTAACATGCTCCTCCGCTGTAAGCTCACCATCGAGCGCGTCCATCATCATATATTGATATCGTTCGTGTTCCATAAGAAATACCTCTTTGGCCAAATCTTTGATTTCCCTATACCGGTCAATGTTGTTGCGGCACAGGAATCATTTGTTGCTGCAGATTGATTTCCGCCAGTTGGCGACGAGCCCGGAACAAACGGGACTTAATAGCACTAACTGTCGTATTCATTACCTGGGCAATTTCTTCATAAGACATTTCATACCAGTAACGCAAAATGACAGCTTGCCGATAATCTTCAGGCAGTTGTTGCAACAGGGATTGCACCAGTTCTTGTTGTTCGTTTTGTTCCACCTGAACCTCCGGGTCTTTGCTTTTCTCACTCATTAATGCCGGATGAGGCGCGAGTGGTTCATCTATAGAGAGTAGGATTGCACGCCTTTTTCGAATCAGATCTATGCAATAGTTAGACGTAATGGATAATAACCAGGTGCTAAACTTGTGTTCCGGGTTGTAGCTATCCAATTTTGTCCATGCGCGAATAAACGCCTCCTGAGCCGCCTCTTCTGCCTCACGGGCATTGTTAAGCATCCGATAGGCCAAATTAAACACAGGAGTCTGGTAAGCTTCAATCAGCTTGCCAAACGCCGCTTTATCACCTTGCCTGGCTTGTTCGAGCCAAACTTTTTCTTCGTTCAACGCTCCAATCTCCTGACAACTCACCCATCAATACGCAGTATAACAGTAAAAGTTTCAAAAAAGGAAAGGATTTGCAGCAAAAATGGTCTGGAAACAAAAAATCCTGTGTTTGGGGAATGTGTTAAAAACAAAAAGTGTGTTTTGGGGAAAGTTCTTCAGGTTTTGTTGTGATCATACTTGACAAGGGGAGTGACTAATTTTGTAGGCATACGAAATCAATGACATGCTTCTTGTCAAAGGGACGCGCCCGGTTGTGCAGCTGACGTTGGTTCCAGGCATGGGCA
>RFGV01000693.1 GCA_003696605.1 Chloroflexota bacterium
ACTCTATCTTTAATAACAAGAAAATAAAATAACATTTACACTCTTATCAAGAGCAGTGGAGGGACCGGCCCGATGAAGCTGCAGCAACCCCCCTTGACTGGGAAGGTGCTAATTCCGGCAGCGATAGCTGGAAGATAAGAGGTGACAGCAGATTATGCGAGCCTCTTGACCAGTCAAGAGGCTCTTTTGTTATATCATTTGGCGTTTGAATCATTTGACCGCCGCTATTTTTAATCTTGGAGGTAACAAGGAAAATGACAACAAGTTTTATGCAGGCGCCAAGTCTGCTCTTTACATCGGAATCGGTGACAGAAGGGCATCCGGACAAGATGTGCGATCAAATCAGTGATGCGATTTTGGATGCCATTATGGAACAGGACCCTTATGGGCGTGTGGCATGCGAAACGGCCGTAAAAACCGGTTTGGTCTTGTTGCTGGGTGAAATCACCACAACAGCTCGTATTGATTATGACCAGATTGTACGCAAAGTTATCACCGATATTGGGTTCGATGACAGCAGCAAAGGATTTGACGGCAACACATGCAGTGTGCAGGTGGCCATAGCCCGGCAAAGTGGTGACATCGCCCAGGGCGTGGATCGGGCACTGGAATACCGCCAAAATGGTACCGATGAGGCCGAAATTGCCGCCATTGGTGCCGGCGATCAAGGTATGATGTTTGGGTTTGCCTGTGATGAGACAGACACCCTGATGCCATTGCCCATCTACCTGGCACATAATCTCACGCGCCGCCTGGCACAGGTGCGCCGTGATGGCACATTGCCCTGGGTGCGGCCAGATGGTAAGGCACAGGTGACGATTGAATATAGCTATGGCAAACCCAAGCGGGTACATACAGTTCTTATCAGTACCCAGCATGCACCTGATGTGGACAACGAGACAATTCGGCAAGGTGTCATTGAGCACGTTATTAAGCCGGTGTTGCCCGCCCACCTGGTTGATGATGAGTTGCGCATCTTTGTTAATCCTACAGGCCGGTTTGTGGTAGGTGGCCCGATGGGGGATGCGGGTTTGACCGGGCGCAAAATTATTGTGGACACCTATGGTGGTATGGGGCGTCATGGTGGTGGTGCATTTAGTGGCAAGGATTGTACAAAGGTGGACCGAAGTGCGGCTTATGCGGCTCGCTGGGTGGCTAAAAATATTGTGGCGGCTGGTCTGGCTTCTCGTTGTGAAGTACAGGTGGCGTATGCAATTGGGGTCGCTGAACCGTTAAGTATTAATGTGGAGACGTTTGGTACAGGTAAATTGAATTCAGCTCAGTTGGTGCAGTTGATTCGAGAGCATTTTGATTTGCGGCCCGGGGCGATTATTCGTGATTTGAATTTGCGACGCCCCATTTATCGGCCGACAGCAGCATATGGCCATTTTGGTCGCACGGATATTGATGCGCCTTGGGAGAATACAGATCGGGCTGAAGCGTTGCGTGAAGCTGCCCTGAAGCTGGATCCAACGCTGGTGTTTTAGGCGTTGGCTTGACTGGATGTTTCCTTTTATAATAGTGCGTTAGTATTTAACAAATGATTCAGGCCCCGGTTGGCTGGTTTTGGCCGGGGCCTGATTTTGTGCGAGCGGGGAACGGCCGTTCTTGACGTAACCTATTGCCTGCGCTAGAATTCCCCGTCCTGTATATATTATGAGGAATTCGTACAGGCCCTTCTTTGAGTTGGGTCGTATGGATAAATTGGAAAGGTAGTATCGTGTTTGAAACATTGGGAAACCGCCTGCAATCAGTTTTTGACGGCTTGCAACGGCGAGGTAAATTGACAGAAGCCGATGTTGATAAAGCCATGCGCGAAGTACGCCTGGCTTTGTTAGAGGCAGATGTCAATTTCAAGGTCGTTAAAAATTTTGTGAATCGTGTGCGAGAACGGGCAGTGGGGCAGGAAGTGATGCGTAGCCTGACGCCCGGCCAGCAGGTGGTGAAAATTGTCCATGAAGAGTTGATCCGCACGCTGGGTGAACCGGGACGGTTGAATCTGGGTTTGCAATCGCCAGCGGTAATCATGTTGGTTGGTTTGCAAGGTGCGGGTAAGACTACTATGGCAGCCAAGCTGGCCTTGCATTTGCGTAAGCAGGGGAGACGGCCGTTACTTGTCGCCGCCGACGTCTATCGTCCGGCCGCTGTCGATCAGTTACAGACATTAGGCCGACAAATAGACATACCCGTTTACAGCGAAGGCACAGCAGCCAGCCCGGTGGACATTAGTGCTAACGCCGTCAAACATGCAATCTCTACCGGTGCTACCACTGTTATTCTGGATACCGCCGGTCGCCTGAACATTGACGAAATGATGATGGACGAAATCAAGGCGATCAAGGCGCGGGTAAATCCAATTGAAACGTTGCTGGTAGCTGACGCCATGACAGGTCAGGAAGCTGTACGTGTTGCCAGTGACTTTCATGAGGCAGTGCAGCTGACCGGCCTCATTATGACCAAAATTGATGGTGATGCGCGTGGTGGTGCTGCTATTTCCATGCGTGAAGTCACCGGCGTACCTATCAAATTTCTGGGTACAGGTGAGAAACTAAGTGATATTGAGGTTTTTCATCCAGATCGTCTCGCCAACCGTATTCTCGGCATGGGAGATGTGTTGACCCTGATCGAGAAAGCGCAAGCAGAAATCGACCAGGAAGAGGCACAACGAGCGGGAGAGCGATTGCTGGAAGGGAAATTCGATCTGGAAGATTTCCTGAAACAAATGCAGCAAATTAAAAAGATGGGGCCGATTGGACAATTGTTGGAAATGGTGCCTGGAATGAATAAAATGGCGAAAGATGTGGATTTGAGCCAGGCACAACAGGAACTTAAGCGGATTGAGGCTATTATCCAATCCATGACACCGGAAGAGAGACGCAATCCGAAGATTATTAAGGCCAGCCGTAAAAAAAGAATTGCAGCTGGTTCGGGAACTACGGTTCAGGATGTCAATGCGCTGTTGCGTCAGTTTCGGGAAATGCAACGCCTGATGAAACAGTTAAAACGCGGTCGAGGAAGAGGATTAGGAAGTCTCTTTGGCCGTTTTTGATACAATTAGTAAAATTTAGAGCTAGCGAACAGAATTTTTAGAAACGGAGACAGAGATTAATTATGCTACGAATTCGTTTAAGTCGAATGGGTAAAAAGGGACAGCCAAGTTACCGGATTGTGGTGACTGATGTGCGGGCCAAGCGAGACGGCCGTATTGTAGAGCGCATCGGTTACTACAACCCGTTGCCGGATCCGATTGAATTCAAAATCAAGGAAGATCGGGCATTGCATTGGTTGAGTGTAGGTGCGCAACCCAGCGATGCGGTACGGCGCTTGCTGGAAAAGCAGGGTACGTTGGCCCGCCTGGAACGTTTGCGGGCGGGTGAGCCGCTGGAAAAGCTGGTTGCGGAAGTTGAACAGGGTGGCGCAGTCGTCGCGGCAGCGGTGGCTGAAGCTGAAGTTGTAACAACTATAGAAGAAGAAGAGTAATAGGGAACCATGCGTACATCAATGAAAGAACTCGTCGAATTTATCGTCAAATCCCTGGTTGATTATCCAGAAGAAGTTGTCGTGAATGAAGTTGAAGGTACGGCAGCTACAATTTTGGAGTTGTCGGTGGCAGATTCGGATATGGGTCGTGTCATCGGGCGAAACGGCCGTGTTATCAACTCCATCCGAGCCATTTTGCAAGTAATGGCTGCCAAACAGGGTAAGCGCGTTACTTTGGAAGTGCTGGAAACAGAAAACCGCTAATTTCTGCTTTCTAATTGTACTTCTGATTTGGTTGGAACCATGACGACTGGTCAAAATGAACATGACCAGGGAGGCTCGGTGGGTTATTCTGCTGAGCCTCATTTTTTGGTCATTGGCGAAATCTCCAAACCTCATGGCGTGCGGGGAGAGGTTCGGGTAATTCCGCATACCGATTTGCCGGAGCGGTTTACCTGGCTTGAGTCTGTGTATGTTGGTCGCACTAACCCGCGGCGGATAGCTGTTGAGGGTGTCCGATTTCATAAAGAACTGATTTTGCTCAAGCTGGCCGGATATGATGACCGTAACGCCGCTGAGTTACTGCGTGGCGAATGGTTGCAAGTGCCAGAAGAAGAGGCTATCCCGCTTGAAGAAGGGGAATATTTTCTCTATCAACTTATTGGCCTGGATGTGGTTGCCTCGACTGGTGAGCATTTGGGGACGCTGGTAGAGGTGCTGGAAACTGGTGCAAATAATGTATTTATTGTCCGTGGTCCAGAGCGGGAAATTTTGTTGCCAGATACAGATGAAGTGGTTTTGGAGATTGATTTTGACCAAAATCGGATGACTGTGTTCTTGTTGCCTGGTTTGTTGCCATAGGTTGGCTGTTACTTTCCTCACACTTGACACGTTTACGACAGCGGGTATTCTGTTCCTATGTCTGAATTGAAATACTGGCTGGGTTTTAACCTGGTCAAAGGAATTGGTCCAGCCAAGGTGCAGGCTTTGCTGGACTATTTTGGTAATTTGTCTGCAGCGTGGCACGCAACAGAGTGGCAGCTGGAGAAGATTGGTTTTGATCGGCGCGCAATTCAAAGTTTGCAGGTGTCGCGGGATAAGTTGGACCTGGATGCGTGTCTGGCGCGGGTGCAGAAAGCCGGTATTCAGTTGATTACATGGCAAATGGAGGCGTATCCGGCGTATTTGCGGGAGGTGCCGAATGCGCCGCCGTTGTTGTATGTGCGGGGGGAGATTGAGGAACGTGATCGCTGGGCGATTGCGGTGGTGGGCACGCGCCGATTGACGGCATATGGTCGGCAGATGACACGAGAGCTGGTTACAGGGCTGGTGCAGAATGGGATTACGGTGGTGAGTGGGCTGGCGCGTGGTGTGGATGCGGTGGCACACAAAACGGCCGTTGAGTTGGGTGGACGCACAATTGCTGTGCTGGGGTCTGGCCTGGATTGTATTTATCCGGCAGAACATCGTCAGCTGGCCCAAATGATTTGGAATGGGCAGGGGGCAGTGGTGTCGGAATATGGGCTGGGTGTACGACCTGAAGCGAAGAATTTTCCACCGCGTAATCGGTTGATTAGTGGCTTGTCTATGGGTGTGATTGTGGTTGAGGCGGGTGAGCGCAGTGGGGCGCTGATTACGGCCGATTTTGCTTTGGAGCAGGATAGAGAGGTGTTTGCTGTGCCCGGTAATGTGACTAGCCCGGCAAGCCGAGGGACAAACCGGTTGATTCAGCAGGGGGCAAAACTGGTTATGAGTGTGGAGGATGTGCTGGAGGAGTTGAATTTGCGGCTGGTAGCAGAAAAGACGGCCGTTCAGATGATTTTGCCAGAAACGGCCGAAGAAGCCGCTATTTATGCTCAGCTTTCTGGCCAGCCTACACACATTGATGATATTTGCCGGGCAACCGGAATGCCAGCCAGCCTTGTTAGCAGCACCCTGACCCTTATGGAATTAAAAGGTATGGTTCTTTCAGTAGGTGGTATGAATTATGTATTGGTACGTGAAACGGGGCCGGTGTACAACACCACACCTCGACAAGAAGGAGAAGAATCATCATGAAGATTATTATTTTTGCCGGGGGGGCGGGACGTCGTCTTTGGCCTATAAGCCGAACAAAATCCCCCAAACAGTTTGAACCAATTATTGGCAGCAAATCCACCTTGCAACTGGCAATCGAACGTGTGCTGCCACTTTATGGTGGGGAAAACATTTTTGTTTCAACCAATCAAAATTATGTGGAAATTGTGCGGCAACAATTGCCGGAACTCCCTCCTCAGAACATTATTGGCGAACCCGTTCGGCGTGATCTGGCGGCGGCGGTCGGATTAGCTGTGACACATTTGGCTCATGCAGCTACTCACCCGGATGAACCGTTTGCTATTTTGTGGGGGGATAATTATATGGAGAATGTGGCTAATTTTCGGCAGTTGCTAAAAACGGCCGAAATCCTGTTGCAGGAACAAAAAGCCCACCTGGTATTTATGGGTGAAACCCCTCGCTTTGCCAACAACAATCTTGGCTGGATAGGTCTGGGTGACAAGGCTGGTGCTGTAAATGGCCACACATATTACCATTTTCAATCCCTTACTTACCGCCCCCCGCTGGATGTATGCCAGCAAATGTTCACCAACAGGACACATGTTTGGAATACAGGCTACTTTGTAACCACCATCAATTTTGTGCAACAGCTCTATCAGCAACACCAACCCGAAATGTGGCAAAAGCTCACACAAATTGCCAACACAATTGGTACACCTGATTATGAAGCCACATTAGAAGAAATTTATGGCACGTTACCTGCTATTAGCTTTGACGATGCTATTTTGCAACACATCGATCCGAAAGATGCGTTGGTATTGCATAGCGAGATGGGCTGGAGCGATCCGGGCACACTATATGCCCTGAAAGAAGCGCTCAACCCTGATCCGACGGCGAATGTAACAAGGGGGCTGGTTGTGACAGAACAGGTGACGGATAGCCTGGTTTACAACTACCAGGATGGTAAATTGGTAGCAGTTGTTGGCGTAGATGGCATGATTGTGGTAAATACGGATGATGCCTTGCTGGTAGTTCACAAAGATCAGATTCCCTTGGTAAAGAAACTGGTAAACGGGTTTGAGGGTACTGACCTTGAACCGTTTAGTTAGTCGGCAGATGGCGATTTGTTCAATTCTATGTGGCTGAATGGTTTGCCAGCAGGTAAGAAAGTTTTATTGTTTATGGTCAGTAGAGTGTAATGGAGAATAAGCTGGCCTGATGTGTGGTGTCATTTATGAGGCACGCACCTGGTGATTAGTTGGAAAGGCGAATGAGTGATACGGAAAAACTGACTGGTTATTGCTTTAAGTGTAAAGAGCGTCGTGAAATTGTAGATCCTAAACCGGAGTGGGCAGCAAATGGTACGCCCGGCACGCGGGGTGTTTGCCCGGTTTGCGGTGGAACGATTTACAGAACGGGACGCACGCCCGCACATGAGAATTTGCCTAAACCAGAGGTAATGCCCAAAAAGAAGCAGAGCAGGAAATTGGGTAAGCGGACAAAGTCTGGGAAGAAGGCACAACGACGGGCCGGGAAGTTGGTTGTGGTGGAGTCGCCTGCCAAAGCTCGGACAATCGGCCGTTATTTGGGGCGCGGTTATACGGTTAAGTCGAGTGTGGGGCATGTGCGGGATTTGCTGAAATCTCGCTTGAGTGTGGATGTGGAACATGATTACCAGCCGGAGTACCGTGTGCCGAATGAAAAACGGAAGGTGGTCAAGGAGCTAAAAGAGGCGGCGGAAAAAGCGGCAGAAATTTATTTGGCAACTGACCCGGACCGGGAAGGTGAGGCGATTGCCTGGCATGTGCTGGAGTCGGCTGATATGGACCCGGCACGAACGCGGCGAGTGGTGTTTCATGAGATTACGAAACCAGCTATTGAGGCTGCGTTTAAGAATCCGCGTGATATTGATATGAATCGGGTGAATGCCCAACAGGCACGCCGAATTTTGGACCGATTGGTGGGGTATAAGCTGAGTCCGTTGTTGTGGCGTAAGGTCCGGGGGCGTTTGTCGGCTGGTCGGGTGCAGTCTGTGGCTGTGCGGCTGGTGGTTGAGCGGGAGCGGGAGATTGAGCAGTTTGAGCCGGAGGAGTATTGGACGCTGGCGGCGGAGTTGAGCCAGGAGAAGTATGGGGGTATGGCGGTGGAAGAACGGCCGTTTTTCCTGGCCAAGTTCCATAAATTCAAGGGCAATACGCCAGAACTCAAGTCTGAGAGTGATGTCAAACCCCATCTGGATGCGCTGGAAAAGGCAACCTGGACGGTGGGTGAGGTTCGCGTAGGGACACGCCAGCGACGACCGGC
>RFGV01000694.1 GCA_003696605.1 Chloroflexota bacterium
CAAATCAGGCATGGCCGATTCTACGGCCGTTACTGGACGGCTTTTGCATGCACGCCTACACGGGAATCACCGGAAACGTGGGGCAGGCGATTAATGACATTGTGTCACAGGTAAAAGAGTTGCAGGCGTATCTAAACCTGCAAGTCCCTCTTATTGTGTCTGAATGCAGTGTAAATCGCTACATAGCAGGCGGGGACGGACTAATTGACCGGGATGCCACAGACCGCTTCCGGGCGGCCGTTTATCGTGGCGTAGACACAGCGCTTGGGCAAGTTCCTGGCGTGGAGGCATGTGTCTATTACATCTCCTATTGGTCAGAAACGCAGGACATTAATAAGGAATCATGGCTGAATACATCGCTCCCAACATACTATAAAAACGGCTAATGCCGTGGGAGATAGAATGAGAAAACTTGGTGTAGCTTTCGCTTTAATCTTGGTGTTTACGGCTGTTGGCTTTGCGATGAGCCAGCAGACGGCCGTAAATATCAACCCGGATTGCCCCAGTGAGACTTACAAACTGGAGAAGCAGGGCGGGAATTTGCTATTTGTATGTCTGGGTGCGACCCCATCCCCGCAGCCGACAAGTACGGCCGTACCGACGGCAACCCCGACACAACCTCCTGACGGGGCGTGGATACCCCCAAGTCCAGATGCACCGGCGTGCCCGCCTGAATATCATGACGGGACACAGTGGCACCAGCTCTGGAATTACGACATGGGGTGTCATTACGACCACGAACACGGCGTACCCATCCAGCCGTGGGTGTATGAGTTGTTTGGGGATTTCACGCAGTACACCAACGGCCAGACAATCAGCTATCCATGGGAAACGACGGATGAAAACTTGCTAAAGCATCCCGGCTATAACTGGGGCGGCTTTGACGTGCGCGAGTATGGATGCCGGCCGTTTTTGCCCGGAACAGGCGGCATTAATGCATGGTTTATCGAAGCGCACGGCATGGCAAACGCGCACGGGCAGCAGGCGCGATTCCACAGCTTCTTCGGCATGGCCAATTTGTGCAATGATAATGGCGATGCCGGTCAAATCGTTATCGGCGGACACGAAGATTACGGGCAGCTTGTTTCGCCGTACAAGGGTGGACAGGAAGCAATTATTGGGCCGGATGTGTACCCCAAAGCACCGCCTGTGTATTTCAATGAAACGCCGCCTTATGTTGGCCTCAGTCGCGGCCGTGGCAGTGTAGAGACGTGGAATTCGGCCGTAAGAGGCGGAAGTATAGCCTTTGTCGAAGAAAATAAAC
>RFGV01000695.1 GCA_003696605.1 Chloroflexota bacterium
GGAGAGGTGTGGGGGTGGCGGTTGGAGAAGGCGTAATGACCAGAACGGCCGTATTTGTAATCGTCGTGGGCGGCAAAGTGGGCGCACCTGGTGCCAATGTGGGTGTTGGAAAGCGGGTCGCAACAGTAGGCGTAACCAGAGGCGGATCGGCCGTTCTGGTACAGCCGACTATCAACACCCCAAACAACCAGATTCCCAGAAAAACCAAACGCCACACGCCATTCTTTATCATAAATCTCCTGTGTCCTAACTCTCGGCCACGCCATTTGTTGCCGGCTCGTCAGCCATTCCTTGCTGTTGGCGGCGGCCAGTTAACAATTCCAGCCCCAGATATAATGGTGCAATTTGTGTCAACCCCAGCCAGGCCATCATCAATGTCAAGACCAGTTTGACTGTTTCCAACTCGGATTCGATCTGGCTGCCCAAGAGACGGGTATTGTCATTCAGAGCAGTCACAATACGAATATATTCGTCTAATAATGGGCCAACTTCAGTAATACGGCCGTTTATTGTTTCCAGGTCCTCAGCAATGGCAACAATATCTTGACTAATCGTATCCAGGTTCTTGCTGGTGACATTAATGTAAACTTGAAGTGCCCGCAACCGTCCAGGCAAACCATCTAAACTATTACTAATCTCCATCACTGATTCATCAAATGGAACCGTTGGCTCATAGTTAATGCCCAAACTGTAGTTAATTTCAAAACCAAGAATATTTTCTTCAATGCGAAAGTCATTTAGTGTTGCCAATGTATCGTCAATGGCGGCAGCTACCTGAATCAGATCGGGCATAGCTGCCTGGACTGCTTCCACACTGCCTGGCGCATCTTCACCAATAACTTGCCCAATCTGGTCGAGTAACGGCCGTGTTTCCCGTACTGTCTGCGCCAAATCTGTGGCTGTATTGCCAACCGTCTCCATCCCCTGATTGACGTCATCAATCGTCTCTCGTGCCAATGTCAATGTGGCCAGCACAGCATCCAGACTTTCAGAAGTCAATGCCAGGTTTTCCTGAAGGGCAGATCCCACGACATCTACTGCCTGCCTGCCCATGACCATACCTGCCAGGCTGGCAACAACGCCAAGCAAACCAATGAGAATCATGACCACACCCAAAAATCGCCGTATCATTTTTCTTCTCCTCCTGAAACTGAATAAAACCGCCAAAATGTCAACAGATCATGCCAGCAGGCCACTCTCATTTATGGCTCGGTTGTCATCTCGGTCAATATCTGGCTCATAGTCTGCCGATTAATCTGGCCATATTCGGCCGTTGCCCGGCGCATTGCTTCCCAAATGAACTGAAAGGCGTCGTAAGCAGGTGCGGCAAACGGGCCAGCGGTTTCGTCAAAGGGGGTCACAGCTTCGTAACGGGCGTGGAAGTCGGCGGACAGGGTAGTCGGGCTAACGGGGGTAAAAGGGGGATGACCACCAGGAATAAAGGGTAGGCCTGATTGGGTGTAGATGGGTGCAGCTACGGCCGTTGTTGGTGTGTACCAATGCCCTACCACAACGACAACTGCCGGATCGAGCGTAAGGGAAACGGCCGTTTTTTCGGCCATTGCCGGATCACCACTATCATCTAGCGCAACCAATGCCACCCGATACCCCCCGATTCCGCCAGCCTCGTTCACCTCTCGCACTGCCAGCCGGGCACTGTAAATCACATCATAGCCAATGGCACGATGTGCTCCTTCAAATGGAGCCACCAATCCTACCTTGACAACAGGTGAGACTTGCTGGCAGCCAGTTAGCCATAATACCAGCCACAGCCAACCACTCCACACAATCCATCGCCTAACGACAACGTTGGACATTTGCCAGGTGCTCCTCATAAGTGGTGCTAAAAACATGCGTGCCCGGCTGAGCGGCCATGCAATCTACGACAAAAAACAGAAATTCAGTCTCTGCAGGATAAGCCACAGCCTGTAATGAAGCCAACCCCGGATTGGCAATAGGGCCTGGAGGCAAACCGGGATACAGGTAGGTGTTGTACGGAGAGTCTAATTGCAAATCGTCCAGGGTAAGGGGGGATTTCCACCAACTGTCGGTAGTGGGTTGGTAGCCCAGCGCATATTGCACGGTGGGGTCAGCTTCCAGTTTCATGCCCAAAAGTAGTCGGTTGAGGAATACGCCGGCCATAATCGGCCGTTCTTCTGGCAAAACAGCTTCTCGCTCAACGATGGAGGCAAGGGTAACGGCTTCGCGCAAGGTTAGGCCGTGTGTGCCATATGCCTGACGCATGGCGGGGGTAACACGATTGCCAAAGTTCTTTAGCATGAGGTCAAGCAGAAAGGCGGCGTCGGCGTCAATTGGCAGGCGGTATGTGTCGGGAAACAGGAAGCCTTCGAGGGTAGCATGGGGGGGCAGGGAGGCAAGAAAGTCGTAATTCTCAAGGGGAAACGGCCGTTCGCGTTGTACCATTGCTAAAAATTCATCCGCATCTATGCGGGCTGGTTGGGTTTGGCGCAGGTAGGCAACGATTTCTTCTGCACGCCAGCCTTCCAAAAATCGTACAGTTACCTCGTCAGGCACAGCATCTGTCAGGTGGGCAGCCAGTTCAGGAATCGTCAGTTCGGGGGTAAGCAAAAAGTTACCTGCCTCCAATTCATCATCCATGCCGTAGTACCGCAAGTAGTTGAGAAACAACTCCGTGTCATTCAATGCACCAATTTCGGCCAGACGACTGGCTACCTGATCGGCCGTTTCGCCGGGGGAAATCGTGAATGAAGCAGGTGCTGCCAGGCTACCTGCCGGTGTGTTTAGCTGGTCGGTGCGGCTAGAAAGGTATGTTTGCAAGTAAACTCGCTCCAGAGAAGAGAGATTAGGATTGCCACCAGTTAGCTGGAAACGGCCGTTTGCGCCTGATTGCCATTGGAAGAACAAGACCAGCAAGGCTGCCAACAGACCAGCCACTCCTCCTGCCAGTAATATCATTCGTACCAGACACCCCAAACGACACCCTTGTCGGCGGGTAGCCATCACCTGTTGCTTGTTTCTTTCCTCACTCACGGGCTATTGTTCACCTACTTGTCATCAATTTGTGCGGAACTTTGTCGCCTGTTTGCCTGAGCATCCAGATACGACTGTAAAATAAAGGCCGCAGCCACCGCATCCACCCGCTCTCGTGCCTTTTTGCCCCGAATTCCGCGCATACGCAGGCTTTGTTCTGCTTGTACGGTTGTCAAACTTTCGTCCCAAAAGACACAGGGAATATCCAAATGTTGGGATAGTTCGGCTGTATAGTCGCGCACCCAGGTTGCTTTTTGACCTTCTACCCCACTCAGCGTAATGGGCAAGCCCACAACCAACAGTACGGCTTTTTGTTCGGCCACAATGTGGGCAATGCGGGCAAAGTCCTCACGGCGAGATTTGCGCTTGAGCACGCCATAGCTGCTGGCAATGGTTTGAGTAGGGTCACTTACAGCCACGCCAATTCGTTTTTCTCCTAAATCGAGGGCCAAAATACGGCCGTTTCGTGTGTGTGTATGTGCGTTCATCAGTTTCGATTATGTGCTGTTCTTATTCCTACCGCAAACTGGCAGGCAATGCTTTTCGATTTCCCTACGAAAACTGCACGGCTATCACTTTTATGGTTGTGACGGTGTAATCACCTGATTTACCTGTATGCGACGAGGGGTATAGGGCACACGGTGAAACCAGACAGGCCAGATTCGGATTTCTGGCACAGCAGAGAGGGGAAGTTGGTCGAACAGGTAAGCCATTGCCACTTCTGGTTCTTGTCCGGAAATGGTGGTCAATATGCTTTCGGTTTCTATTTCGGGAACGGCCGTTCCCCGCGCCACCAACTCAAAAGTCACCACGCCTTGCTCATCCACGGCCAACACCTGCCCTGGCTCAAACTGAATACTTTCGGGCAAAACGCGGGTATGGGGAGGAATCTGCTCCGTCAGGGTAGCAAAAACAAGGGTGGCAGCCTCGGCTGTAGAAACGGCCGTCCCCCTTACTGTAGCCGTCATGGTCAGTGTCAATCGTTCCGTTTGTTCACCCGGCGCATGGGAAAAGCGCAACTCATCAATCGCCATCACTCGCAATGATTCCTGTGCCAAAAATTCCTCCGCAGTCAGGCGCGTACTCATTTCCGTTTGCGCCACAGCCTGCAAAAACTGAAGCACCTGTGCTTGCAAACGCTCCTGGTCACCAGATGAAACGGCCGATACCTGAATCATATCTCCCCCAGTCATAGGCTCCAAATTGCGAACTGTCACTTTGTCGGTCAGATCAGAGGGAGGGAGGGTAACCGTATCAGCCTGAACATTTCCTTCCGGGCCAGGAGAAACGGCCGTTACCTCCACTTCGGCCGTAC
>RFGV01000696.1 GCA_003696605.1 Chloroflexota bacterium
CAATATATAAATACCTGGTTGGCCACAAATCTATTGGGAAAGAAAATCAATTTTTTAAGATTCATTATTGGGGATTTAACAAGATAGATGCAAAAAGATGCGCAGAACTTCCTTTAGGCTTTTCCTTCATATTCAATTAGAGGGAACATTTTGGAAACCACTTAGTGGACGCACAAATTATATCATGCACCAAAAGGTAAGTCAATTAGAAGGCCAAGTATCCCAAACCCGGCCTTCTAACTGCCTGAATGTCATTTTATGCTTGTGCCATTTCCTGTTCTTCTTGCCGCAAAAACGCTTCTGCTTCCTGTACTAAGGAACGGTTACCAATAAACAGTGGTGTACGCTGATGCAGTTCAGTCGGTACAATGTCCAGTATAGATTGACGGCCGTCTGAAGCATATCCACCAGCTTGTTCAATCAAATATGCCAAAGGCCCAGCTTCATATAATAAGCGAATCTTTCCTTGTGGTTTGCTACGTTCAGCCGGATAACAAAACACACCGCCCCGCATCAGATTGCGGTGAAAATCAGCAACCAGCGATCCAATATACCGTGCCGACATAGACGGTGCAGGTTGGTTGTTACCAGCTTCACCACGCCCTTCCAGCCAGTCTACATACCGTTGAACACCAGGTGACCAACGCGAATAGTAGGAATGATTCACACTATAATATTTAGGTGGTTCTGGAACACGAATATTTTCGTGCGACAATAAGAACTCACCTAATCCTGGATCAAGCGTGAAACCATGAACCCCCTGACCAGTGCTATAAACCAACATGGTGCTAGAACCATAAAGCACATATCCTGCGGCAACCAAATCACGGGCAGGCTGCAATACATCTTCCAGACGCCCCCGCAATTCCCAGTCTTTGCACCGATAAATCCCAAATATTGTACCAATACTAACATTTACATCTATGTTTGATGAGCCATCTAATGGATCATAGACGAGTGCATAAGAGCCCTTACGGAACTGCTCAGGGATGTGAATTATTTCTTCCTGTTCTTCGGAGGCCATGACGCACAAGCGTCCCGTATGGTCGCACATACGAAAGATGACATCATCCGCATAGACATCCAGTTTTTGCTGTTCTTCTCCCTGAACGTTGATGCCCCCAGCTCGTCCTAAAATATCTACCAGTCCAGCCCGGCTGGTATTTTGGTGAATAATTTTGGCTGCCAGAGCAATATCGTATAAAAGGTTGGTAAATTCACCTCGGGCGTAATCTGGCTGGTGATCTAAAATGAATCGTTCGATTGTTATCACTTTTGACATGACTCGCGCTCCTTATTCAGGTTCTCGTGGGGAATTTTTGGGAAATTATAATGTGCCTGGGAATGGTACAATAATAACTATATTATTTATTATTGCACAAACTTTATTGTAAAAACAATGCCAGATAGTATGCCATTGCTACAGACCAGATAAGTGAATCGATACGGTCGAGTGCGCCGCCGTGACCGGGAAAGAGGGTGCCAGAGTCTTTGACACCAGCTTCTCGCTTGAGCAGGGATATGCCTAAATCGCCGAGTGGGCTTAGCAGGGTAATAAGCAGGCCAAGGATTAATGCGCCAGTTAGGGGTAGTTGAAGCCATGAGGCGAGGATGATGGCAAGGCTGGTTCCCATCAGTGCTCCGCCTATGAATCCTTCGATGGTTTTGTTTGGGCTTAGCCGTGGGGAAAGTTTGTGACGGCCGAATATTTTTCCTGCCAGGAATTTGCCAACGACGTAAGCGGCTGAATCTGTCATCCAGGTAGTCACCATGGCAAGCATTGTCCATTGCCAGGCCATCTGGGGCAAGGTACGTAAACGGAAGAAGTGGCTACCAACCCAGCCAAGCAAAAATAGCCCGGCAGCCATACCAAGCCAGTCAGCCACGGCCGTTTCACTGCGGCGTCCTTCATACAGCCACAGGGCATAAGTCATCATAATCAGAAGGCTGACGACCATTAATGGGGCGCTTAGCTCCCAATTTGTCCATTGACCCGCGATCAGCTGCACCAACACGGCCGGGAGTAATATCCACAGAGCAGGTTTCCAACCCAGGCGGTGCAACAGGTGGTCGTATTCAACCGTCGCCAAAAGTAAAACGGCCGTAACTGGCAAAAAATAATACAGCCCCCCCAAATAAATCAAATAAAGTGCAAGTGGGCCTAACGTAAAAGTAACAACTGCACGTTTAAGAAACATAACAAACGCATGGCTCCAATGTCGTTCAGTTTTCTTCAGGCACGAGACCAAACCGACGCTCTCGCTGATTATAGGCTACAATTGCCTCATACAAGTCTTCTCGGCTAAAGTCTGGCCACAATTGTGGTGTGGGGTAATATTCAGCATAGGCTGCTTGCCAGATTAGAAAATTGCTGATACGCAATTCACCGCTGGTACGAATCACCAAGTCCGGATCTGGCAGCCCTGCTGTAAACAGATAAGAACTAAATAGTTCTTCTGTCAGTTCATCTGGCGAGATACCATCCGCCAACATTTGGCGCACTGCGTGCAAAATCTCTGCACGTCCTCCATAATTAAATGCCACATTGAGGATTAACCGGTCATTATTCTTGGTCAATTCCAATGCCCGACGTACTTTTTCCTGTAATGCCGGATCAACACCTGTCAAATCACCCAGATGGTGCAAGCATACACCCTGTCGATGCAAATCATCCAGTTCCTGATCCAGCACGCGCGCAAAAATCTTCATCAATCCACGCACTTCTTTTTCTGGCCGCCCCCAGTTTTCGGTAGAAAATGCGTAAATTGTTAATACTTTTACGCCAAATTCGACACAAGCATTGATAATACGGCGCAAATTTTCTGCCCCTGCCCGATGGCCAGCCTGGCGAGGCAATCCACGGCGGCGCGCCCAACGGCCGTTTCCATCCATAATAATCGCAATGTGTGTCGGAATCGTTAGACCCGTTAAATCTAATGGCTTCTTACGCCTATTCCTCATATTTACAGTTCCATTATTTCAGCTTCTTTATCCTGCCCCATTTCTTCAATTTGCTCCACATACTTATCCGTCAGTTTTTGCAAATCATCCTGGGCCTGATAAAAAGCATCTTCAGAAATCATCTTCTCGTCTTTCATATCGCGGAGATCATTCAGGGCATCCCGACGCACATTGCGCACAGCTACCTTTGCCTCTTCCACCCGCTTGCCAACCAACCGCACCAAATCACGCCGACGTTCTTCAGTTAGTGCCGGCAAATTCAGGCGGATAATTTTGCCGTCGTTATTTGGCGTTAGCCCCAAGTCGGATTTTAAAATAGCACGCTCAATGGCAGAAATAGATTTAAGATCATACGGTCGTATTGCCAGCTGTTGTGGCTCCGGCACAGAAATAGCCGCCAATTGCTGCAACGGCATCTCCACACCATACATTTCCACCATCAGCTTCTCCACCAACTGTGGGTTAGCTCGACCAGTACGAAAACCAGCCAAATCTTCCTTAAGAGAAGTAATCGCGCCCTTCATGCGACTTTCTGCATCACGCAACACATCGTTTATCATGAGACCCTCCACAGTTACATATTGCGGATAATTGTACCAACCGACTCGCCTAACAACAGGCGTTTCACACTATCCTTCTGCCAAAAGTTTAACACAACAATCGGTAAATTGTTATCCATGCACAGAGAAACGGCCGTACTATCCATAACCCGCAACCGCAAATTCAGAAAATCAATATACGAGATTTCTGAAAAACGACGCGCACCCGCATTTTTCTCCGGATCATCGTCATAGATGGCATCCACCTTTGTCGCCTTAATCAGCACATCCGCCCCAATCTCCATTGCCCGCAATGCACCAGCCGTATCCGTTGTAAAATACGGATTACCAGTCCCCGCCCCAAAAATCACAACACGCCCCTTATCCAAATGACGAATTGCCCGCAACCGAATATATGGCTCAGCCACAGTACGCATCTCAATCGCCGTCTGCACCCGCGTCACCACACCAATCCGCTCCAATGCGTCCTGCAACGCCAGTGCATTCATCACCGTAGCAATCATGCCCATATGATCGGCCGTCGAACGCTCCATCCCCAGGCTCTTGCCAATAGAGCCACGCCACAAATTACCACCACCGATAACAATTGCTACCTGTACACCCAAATCATAAACATCCCGGACAATCTGGGCTACTTCTTGGGCACGTGTCGGATCAATACCAAATCCTTCGGGACCAGCCAAAGCTTCCCCACCCATTTTCAACAAAATACGCTTAAATCGAACTTCGGCCATCAGGCAGACTCCATGTGGTCAAAAATTTCCTCCCCCAGTTTACCCCAAAAGATAACAAAAAGTCAGGGCGTCCAAAAAATCTGAACGCCCTGACCCACATTACATCCCCCTAATTACAGCGCCTCGCCCAATTCATATCGGACAAAACGCCGCACAACAATATTTTCACCAATGGTGCCAATAGCCTGAGTCAGCAAATCCTTAATTTTGACTTTGTCATCCTTCACAAAAGGTTGCTCCATCAGGCACACTTCTTCGTAGAATTTATTCAACCGACCGGCAACAATCTTTTCTACAATTTGCTCCGGCTTGCCTTCTGCCAATGCCTGGGCACGTAAAACACTAATTTCCCGATCCAATTCTTCCTGCGGTACATCTTCTGGAGTGAGGTAGCGGGGGCTCATGGCAGCAATGTGCAATGCCAAATCGTGCGCCAGTTCCCGGAACTGTTCATTGCGGGCCACAAAGTCGGTCTCGCAGTTGAGCTCCAGCATCACACCCACACGATTACCCGGATGAGCGTACAGTTCAATAACCCCTTCATTGGCCGCACGATCGGCACGTTTGGCCGCGCGAGCTGCTCCTTTCTCACGGAGGGCATCAACTGCTTTTTCGAAGTCACCATTTGCCTCTTCCAGTGCCTTTTTGGCCTCAAGCACACCTGCACCGGTGACATCGCGCAGTTCTTTTACCATTTGTGCTGTAATTTTCATGTTTTGTTTTCTCCTGATACCAGTTTTTCGTATTTTTATACAAAATACGATTTATTCTTCTTCGTCGTTTTCTTCTGCTTCCCGAATTTTTGCCAGTGTGGATGTTCCCAGCAAATCTTCGTCAGTTAGTTCTTCATCTTCGTAGGCTGTGTATTCGAATTCTTCTTCGTATTCAACTTCTTCATCGAGACCCATTTCTTTGCGAAGATGGAGACCTTCGAGGCAGGCATCGGCGATTTTGCCGGTGATGAGTTTGATGGCACGGATGGCGTCGTCGTTGGATGGGATGAGGTAGTCAACAGGATCGGGGTCGCAGTTGGTATCGACCATAGCAACGACGGGGATATTGAGTTTGTTGGCTTCGCGAACGGCCGTTTCTTCGTTGTTCACATCGACAACAAAGATCATCGCCGGCAGCCCCTTCATTTCCCGAATACCACCCAAACGCAAATTCAGCTTTTCAATTTCCCGCTCGTAGCGAAGCCGTTCCTTTTTCTTCAAGTAATCAAATTCACCGGCATCACGACGTTCTTCCAGCTTCTTCAGATACGCAATACGCTGGCGAATTGTCTGCCAGTTTGTCAGCGTACCACCCAACCAGCGATTGTTTACATACGGCTGGCCTGCCCGTTTGGCTTCGGCAGCAATTGTCTCTTGGGCTTGTCGCTTGGTTCCCACAAACAGTACCTGTCCACCCTGGGCCACGGCGTCACGTACTGCGTTGTAGGCTTCTTCCACCAGGACAAGTGTTTGTTGCAAGTCAATGATGTGAATGCCGTTGCGTTCGGTGAAGATGTACGGTTTCATCTTCGGATTCCAACGGCGTGTGCGGTGTCCGAAATGCACACCTGTTTCCAGGAGTGCCTTCATAGATATAACGGCCATGAGGTATTTCTCCTTTTTCTGATAGTTTTTTGCTTCCACATCCTTCATTCCGCCAACGGGGCTTGCATGGCCCATGTATCGCATGCACCGCCGGAGATGGCACATTTGACGATACAATACAAGCACTCCCGATGGGGTCTGGATGTGTGTAAGATGGTAATACTTTGTCCGGGAAACGGCCGTTTCCCAAAACAAACTGATTATAACGAAAGTGAAAAATTGCGCAAACTACTTCCAGCGCGTCAAAATTGTTTCCCGCTCAAAAACGCGAACCGCCAGATACACCAAAATCACATCCAACACAGCCACACCCCCACCCAACAACCAGATAACTCGTTGATCAATCAGGATAAATCCCACCGACTGCCCAATCATGAGAAACACAATTGGCAAAATAACCAGCGCCGACAACTGCTCAGCCACACGTGGATCAGACACGCGCGAAGAAACCATCATGGCAAAACTAACCGACATCAGAGTAAGCAACGGCGCAACCACTAACACAGCTGCCAACCAGTGAGGAGCCAATAACCGCCCAAACACCAGGTCATTAACCATCAGCCGGGCACCAAAGAGATAGATACCGAAAGAAATCCAGGTGGCCAGAATGGCCGGAATAATCGCCGCCAACGCCTTGCCAACCAGCAACTCTGTCGTTGTGATAGGGGTAGCCAGCAACGGCTCCAGACTACGTGCGGTCTTTTCCCCCACAATACTATAAGCAGCAATTGTCACAGGGATGGCCACTGGCAAAATCATGAACATGATAGTGAAAAGGCTAAGGGTATAAACTTGTGTGCAATCCATTTCACCCAGCCCCACACACAAATCACCAAAAAATTCAGAAGGAGATGCAGAGTTAGATAGCTCTTCCCCAAAATCACCAGTAGCGGCCAACGAGATCAGGGGAATTGCTGTCAGAATCAAGGGTAAAAAAGCAACCGTAAATAATACCAATCTGTTTTTGAACACTTCGCGCCACTCTTTTACCAGAATGGTCTTGATTTTTTCCATGGCTTGCTCTCCTGAAATTTGTGCCTGATGTCCTGATAGTCAGTTCTGATTTATGCCTCATCACGAATAAGCTGAAGATAAATATCTTCCAAAGAATGGCGAAGTTCGCCTACAAATTGAATGTCTGCACCAGCCTGAACTAAACGACGAATCAAATCAGGGTTGTGCTTTTCCGGTTCGTCCAGCGCCACAACCAGCTTGTTGTCTATGGCCTGGATTTCTTTGACAAGGGGAATATGGCGTAAAGTATCAATAAAGGAATCGGCCGTTTGTGCCAGATGAAAAACCACCTTCCGACCATAAAGCTGACGCCGTAAGCCAGCAGGGGTATCCACTACACGCAAACGTGTTTTGAAAACTGCAATTCGGTCACACAACCGGTCTGCCTCATCCAAATTGTGGGTGCAGATAAAGATGGTGCGCCCTTTGCCACGCAATTCAGCAATAAAATCACGCACCAGTTTCGCTGCTTCTGGATCAAGGCCAGAAGTTGGTTCATCCAGAAACAGAACCCGCGGCTCATGTAACAATGCCCGCGCGATAGCCAGTTTTTGCTTCATTCCCTTGCTGAATGTGCCGGCAGGATCGTGACGTCTTTCCCATAACCCAAGCATATTAAGATATTTTTCTACCTGTCTTTCTGGATTTTCTACCTCATACAAACGGGCAAAGATGAGCAAATTTTGCCAGGCAGAAAGCCGATCATAAAGGCCTGGTGTTTCAGTAAGAACACCAACATTGCGGCGAATCATTTGGTCATCTCGCCCTACTTCGTATTGCAAAATTTGTGCCTTGCCGGCAGTGGGTGCAATCAGGCAGGTGAGCATACGAATGGTGGTCGTTTTTCCGGCACCGTTTGGCCCCAGGAATCCAAATACTTCACCCTCTCCAATATTTAGGGTAAGGCGATCGACGGCAAGATGGCTGTTGAATTTTTTGGTGAGATTTTCTGTCTTGATCATGGTTTGTCTTGTTGCCTTTAATGGTTTGGTTATGAGAATTTGCTTTCGTCCAGTTTTTCAGGTGTTAAATCTTCTGTGGCGGGTTTGATGGGTGGCAAATCGGGCACTGGTTCAATGGGAATGGGAGCCGGTTCGGGTGCTTTGAGTGCCCAGATGATGCCCAGGCTGACCAGCGCAAATATTCCGATGACAAGCTCGGTGATGTATGGTGTCGTGCGGCTGGCAAAGATGACGCTGACAGCGTTGAGAAGCGTGTGCCAGAGAATGGCAAAAAGCAGCCACCGGGTCTGGCGACGGATGAAAACTTGCATGACGAGCAGGGAGAGGGAGAGATGAACAGTGATGGCAAAAAGGCGTTCGACAGCACCAAGCAGGAGTTGGGAATATGGGGTGTTGAAAACGGCCGTTATCTGTGCCTGTACAATTTCTAATTGCTCTGGTGGCAAGGTGTTTATCAATTGCTCATTGCTGCGCAAAATAATCAGGTTAATGACGTTGAGTGCACCAAGCCCCCCTAACAAAAGGGATTCAACACCACCATGTCCCGCGCCTACCATTAGGCCAGTTCCCCAGCTGCGGGCATCGGTGGCCCAAAAACGAAAGGTCAGATAACGGGCTACTTCTTCAAAAAGGCCGGCAGAAAGGCCCAGGAAGATGGCCAGGATGATCAAGTTTTGGGTAACGGCCGTATCCGTAGAAATCAGTTGCAGCCGATTCAAAACCAGCCAATTAAACGGAATGTGTCCCACCTGACTCAACACAAACGTCACCGCCCCAATACCAAACAAACGCCACCCAGCCCCTCGCTTGCGGGCAATCAACCACCCAAACAAAAACGGCAAAACAATCATCAGCGAAAAATTAACAGTCAGCAGAAAATAAATCATGTACACAATCCTTTTAATGCCACCACTCAATCAGCTACGATGCAGACCGGCTGACCTGAATCACAGGCACCGGTTCTACCACGCGCAAATCCCGTTGCGGGAATGGAATTTCAATACCAGCTTCATTCAACGCATGATAGAGCACCGTATTCATCTTGTCTAAAATACGCCTCGTCTCCACATAATGCTCAATCCAGCAACGCACCCGAAACACCAGCCCCGAATCACCAAATTGCAGAAACAATGCTTCAATCCGTTCATTTGCCATGACCCAATCTTGTTGCTGAATCGCTTCAATCATTACCTGTCGTGCCCGCTCAATATCTGTGCCATAGGCGACCTGTACGTGTGTCTCTACCCGGTATTTCGTGTTGGGATCAGAGTAGTTAACAATCAACCCCTTGCCAATAACTGAATTAGGTACAGAAACCATCCGGTTATCACGAGTAAGAATGCGTGTGCTACGCAAGCCAATCTCTACAACATCACCCCAAGTATTAATATCCTGTATCTCTATACGATCGCCCACCTTAAAAGGTTGATCAATCATGATGGTAAATCCGGCAAACATATCGCCCAGGGTCGTTTGGGCAGCTAAAGCCAGAGCAAGTGACCCGATGCCTAAAGTAGTAACCAGGGCACTAATTTCGATACCGAATTCTCCGAGAACAATGACAATAAGTATCAGGGTGAGTAGCGTGAGTGTCAGTCGGCGGAAAAGATCAAGAAATTTGTCGTCCAAATCGGTCGCGGTTTTAAGCATTACCTCTCGCGCATACCAGCGCATGATGCCGCTGATAAGCCGATAGAGAAAAATGTATCCAAGAACGGCGTAAATGACAAAAAAGGAGCGATCCAGAGTGGTTTGCCAGGCAACGGACATAACAAATTGACGGCGAGCAAGATCGAGTCCAGCAATGAAAATGAATGTCCGCAGGGGAAAATTGATGGCTTCAATAATAACATCATCGAGAGCAGTGCGCGTTCGTCTGACTAACCGCGTGCTGACCCACATAAGTAAGTAGCGGGAAAGCCAACCCAGAAGTACGGCCGTTGCCAGTATCAATATAGCTTTCTCTAAACCCGGTCTCATCTTCTACCTCCCTTGTGCTGCTGTGATTGTCCGATTCAGATATAATTCAATAGCCCAACATACTGTACAATAACACAGTTTCAGGTCGCAAACAGAAAAAATCGAAGTGAATTCCACGACACAGGAGGGCTTCCCCATGAATGAACAGGAACTCAAAGAAATGCAGGCTGAAATGCTATCTCGTTTGCTGGAAGATGGAAATATCGAAGCCCTAAAGGAAAAACTGATTGATATTCACCCGGCAGATATTGCGACATTGCTGGATGAGATGATGCCAGAAACGGCCGTTGCCATTTTCCAGCTCCTCCCCATCGAAATCGCCAGTGAAGTCCTCGACGAAACCAGCGGCCCCACTCGTCAAATCCTCGTCGAACAAGTAGATGACGAACAACTAGCTGACCTGCTCGACGAACTCCCCATGGACGACGCCGCCGAATTCCTCGAAGACCTGCCCGAACCAGTAGCCGATCGCCTGCTAGACCTTATGGAGCCAGAAGAAGCCGAAGAAGTCCGGGAACTACTCGGCTACGAAGAAGAAACCGCCGGGCGTCTCATGACACGAGACGTAGTCGCCCTCCGTCGCCAATGGACAGTCGAAGAAACCTTCAACTTCCTCCGCTCTCTGGAAGACGTTGAAACCCTTCACTACCTTTACGTCGTTGACCGGTACGACAGACTCATTGGTGTTGTCCCCTTACGCCAGCTCATCCTGGCCAAACCCGACGCCACCATCGAATCCATCATGAACCCCGACGTGGTGGCCGTACCAGTAACTGCCGACCAGGAAGAACTCGCCGAACTGGTCTCACGGTATGACTACTTTGCCATGCCTGTTATAGACAGCAAAGGCCGCTTGTTAGGTGTGGTTACCGTTGACGACGTACTCGACGTATTAGAAGAAGAAGCCACCGAAGACATCCAACGGCTTGGTGGTTCAGAACCACTTGAACAACCTTACTTCAGTGCTTCATTAATGCACGTGGTTCGCAAGCGTATTGGCTGGCTTCTTCTGCTATTTGTCGCAGCCACATTAACTGGCACAGTACTTCGCTTCTTTGAAAAAGAACTCCAACTAGTCGTCTCTCTCAGTTTTTTCATCCCCCTAATCACCGGTACGGGAGGAAATGCAGGTTCACAGGTTGTAGCCACAATCATTCGTGCCATTACATTGGGTGAAGTACGCCTGAGCAATCTTGGTCATGCCTGGCGACGTGAAGTATCAGCCGGTATAGTATTGGGAATTGTGATGGGGATTGTCGGGTTTGTACGTGCCATGCTTTGGCAAACCGGCCTGGATGTCGCCTTTGTGGTCACTATCACTTTACCCATTGTTGTTATCTGGTCTTCCACAATTGCTACCATTGTCCCCATTCTGGCCGACCGGTTTCACATTGACCCCACTGTTATCAGTGGTCCCATGATTGCCACTTTTGTGGACACATCAGGATTGTTAATCTATTTCTGGTTGGCAAAATTGATATTAAAAATCTAGTTATTAAGGATAGTACGATGCGTATCTCTATTCCCTCAGAGCTTGTCGATCTTTTGCGTAATGCACAGCATGTAGCTGTACTGACAGGTGCAGGTATTTCTGCAGAAAGTGGTGTGCCTACATTCAGGGATGCACAAACAGGTTTGTGGGCAAAATATGACCCGCAGGAGCTGGCAACTCCGGAAGCTTTTCGGAAAAATCCGCGGCTTGTGTGGGAATGGTACGCCTGGCGACGAGAACTGGTTAGCAAAGCAGAGCCTAATCCAGGTCATCAGGCACTGGCCGAGCTGGAGAAATTTGTCCCTCAATTTACTTTGATTACCCAAAATATAGACAGCTTGCACACACGTGCTGGTAGCCAAAATGTGATTGAATTGCATGGGAATATTACACGGACCAAGTGTGCAGATGAAGGGCATTTTGTAACGACGTGGGAACAGCAGGAAGAGGTGCCTCCTCGCTGTCCCTATTGTGGCAGTCTGTTACGTCCGGATGTTGTTTGGTTTGGGGAGAGTTTGCCATATGAAGCATTGAAGAAGGCACTGGAAGCAGCGCAGAAGGCGGATTTCTTTCTGACGGTTGGGACGTCTGCTTTGGTTCAACCGGCGGCTTCGATTCCATTGTTGGCTGTGGAACGGGGTGTAACAACTGTGGAGGTAAATCCGCAAAAGACGCCTCTTACATCTTATATGGATTTTTATTTGCCGGGGCCTGCTGGGGAGGTGCTGCCGGTGCTGGTTTCGGCCGTTTTGGGGGCAAAATAGCATGAAACACTGGTAGCCCTCAAGAACGAACACGAGCTCGCTTAAACAAACGCTTTACATAAGCCCTGCCGTCGTTTATACTAACTTCATGTCTGCACGCACGCAACAACCAAATGAAGAATCTGTGATTCCCTTGAGTGTCGTTTTTGTTAGTGTGGGGCTTATCCTCGTCCTTACTGTGGCCACTATCTGGTTGTTAGCGCCCAAAACAATGCCAGCGCAGTTACATCGTATTGTGGGGCCATATTTGCCAGTAACAGGAGAAACGGCCGTTATTCCCACCCGAGCCGCACCAGCCACACCACCACAAGCCCCCCAAACCACTGCCCAACCCATCATTCTGCCAGAAACAGTCGAAGGTGAAATCACCCCCATCGACATTCCAACGGCCGACCAGCCCGCCCCGCCCCCACAAGGCACAGAGCCCAGCCGCATTCTTATTCCCGCCATCAACCTCGATGCCCCAGTCGGCGCAGTCGGCCTGCAACCATTCATCAGCGACGGCGTCACCTACTACCAATGGCAAGTACCAGATGAATACAAAGCCGGCTGGCACAACACCAGCGCACGCCTGGGCGAACCAGGCAACACCGTTCTCAATGGCCACCACAACATTTATGGCGAAGTATTTCGCGATCTCATCGATCTGGAACCCGGAGACACCATTTTTCTCTTTGATGCCCAACAAAAACAATTTACATACCGTGTAACAGAAAAACAAATTCTGGAAGAACGCGGACAACCACTTTCCGTTCGGCTAGAAAACGCCAAATGGATAGCCCCCACAGAAGACGAACGAGTCACCCTGGTCACATGCTGGCCTTACACCGACAACTCACATCGTCTGGTTATTGTGGCTCATCCTGTCACCGGCACAGATTCCTGATCGAAATTGTGTGCGCCGCTTTGGCGACTAAACAGATGTAACGCACATCAACTTGTTTATGTGACAATGTTTCAACCAATTTCAGGAGGTGTTTTGATGAAGAAAGCCCTGCAAATCAGCATTCCCTTGTTTCTCTTGCTGTCGCTGGCAAGTAGTGTGCTGGCACAACAACCACAACGCGGTTCGATACGTGGTGCAGTATATGAAGATGTCGATGGGGATGGCAAGTGTATCGGCACTGGTGTGGAGGGTGAAGGGCCAGTTGTCGGAATAAATGTAGAATTTGTTAGCAGTGATGAAGCAACCGTAGTAACATTGCAAACAGGCGATGATGGCACATATGGCTTGGTGGCAGCAGGGTTTAGTTACTGGGGTGTCACGGTAAAGCCAGATGAAAACTGGGTGGTTACCTCGGAAGAGACTATTTATGTGCCAGTTTTTGAAGATAGCCCGCTACAAACAGATGTCAATTTCTGTATTCAAAATGTGAAGAATGTGAAGACGATTCTACCGGTCTCCGGCGGTGCAGCCAGTGCGACAGGATGGATAACGGCCGTTGTGGGCATTATTGGCATCGGTCTCATCACCATTGGTTTAGGCATGGAATGGTGGCGGCGACAATCCGCCTGACACAGCGCCACAAACACAAAGGGGCAGGCAGAAGAAACAAACCTGCCCCCTATCAATCAACTAACAACAACACCTTACCAATATTCTTCCTGTCCTGAATATAATGATGTGCTGCCGCTGCCTGCTCAAACCGAAAAGTGCGACCAACATGCGGTCGGAACAACGCTTCATCATACCAGGCAACTATCTGTTTCATCCACCCCCGCAACAAATCTGCATACGCCCATAGATGACCAACATTAACCCCAATTACTCCTTTGTTATCATTCATCAGCTTGATAGGCGTATAAAATGGAACTCTGGCCACCAGCTTAAACAGATCTAACCAGGAACGCCTTTTGCCTGAAGCCGCACTACTAATACCGAAGAAGATCAGACGCCCTGTGGGCATCAGCACCCGATAATTTTTAAACCAATATCGGCCACCAATCGGATCTAACACCAATTGCACCCCCTTGCCACCAGTCAAATCCATAACAACCTGTTCAAAATCATGATTCCGATAATCAATAGGG
>RFGV01000697.1 GCA_003696605.1 Chloroflexota bacterium
AATAAATAACATCTACACGAAAACGGAGTGACCCATTGAAACTTTCACGCCTGATTTCATTGACCCTGACCACAGTTGGCACACTTGCCGCCAGCCGCGAGCTATATCGCCGCCATCAATGGGAGCAACAACACAATCGGCGGATGGTCATCTGTGTGGACTTTGACGACATACAAGCGGCGGCTATTCGTGCCGGGTTACCATTAGCAGAAATGTTGGCCCTGCTTGCGCAAAACGGTGCAACGCATGTTTCTTTGCCAGAAATGACACTCAATCGCCTGCTTTCTTTAGGGATACTGGTTCCCAAAGCCCCATCTCGCCCCCGCCAAACAACCCCGAAAGTTGGGCACTGGAATTATTTGCATGGCCCCACAACGCTTGTGTCCAGACTGGCAGAGGAAATGAAAGTCAGAATGCCTTACACAGAAACGGCCGTTTTGCCACCCGCCACCCTTGTTTTTGCCGGCAACCTGCCCACCATTGGCGAAATTGGCCTCGGATTCGACACAGAACTGGCCACCCAAATCACACAAGCCGGTTTGGGCATTGTTCCCCGCCCTGTCAGCTATGCCTGGCCAGAAAAAGCCTTGCTGGAACGCACATTAACACAGGCACGTGCCCTTAGCCGCTATGTAGCCTTTGCCGGAAATATGGTGTTAGGTCATGAGATGCACCTGGAAGAAACTGTGGCGGCCTTGCAAGAAAACGGGCTGATTTTTGTGTATTTTGCCGAATCTCGCCATCAAAAAGGGGATTGGTTTGTCGCCAAAAGGCTGGCTCCTCACGTTATTTTGGGGCATCAGTTCACACCGGACGAAATGATACCACTGGATTTTCACGCAGCCTGTCATAACTGGGTACATTTGGCACGGGAACGGGGGATTCGGTTTTGCTATGTGAATTTTTTTCGGGTACTACACGCTACCGAGCCGTTAGAAGGAATCACATATGTACATCATCTGAAGCACGCGCTGGAAGATGCCGGCTTTGTCGTGACACATGACGGGATGCCAGATGTGCCAGCGCCACAACCTGAGCTTTCGTCATTATCTGCGGCGGGAATGGCGGTTGGCTCAATGGGAGCAACGGCCGTTTCCAGCCTGCTAAATCTTCCCGAACCAATCGCCATACCACTAACGGCCGTTGCGGCTGCCGCCACTGCTTCCCTCCCCTGGCTAGAAGCCACACTTAATCACCAACGTCAGCACACCAGTCATCATGAGCATCACCATCACGAGCAGCATCATCACCACCATACCCACCAACACCACGAGCATCACCATCACCATGAACACAGCCATGCCGACCTGCACGCTCTATACCCCCCTTCTTATGCGCCCAAGCTGCTTGCTTTGGGCGCAGCCACAACAGCCCCTACCGTCGCGTTGTTAAGCGGCGAAAAAGGAACGGCCGACTGGCTGGCCGGACAGCTTTTTCCCGTGACGGCCGCCGGCATTCTGGCTATTGCCATGAGCGGTCCGGAGTATCAACTCCGTATAGAAACGTATCGTGGATTCAATCTGGACTGGCTTGTCCCACTGGCTGTTGCGGGCAAATCCCTGCCCCGTCGCTGGCAACCGGCCTGGCTGGGTGCCCTGGTAGCAGGTTGGTGGCTGGCCAGACGCAAAGGAATGGATGTGCTGGCACAAGTCGATCCTGGCCATGCCGAAGGGCACACGCACCATATTTCCGCAGCAATGGCCATGCTGGGCGACGTGATGATGGCAATTGGACCCAAACCGGCACGCAAGTGGGCTGGCCTGGGTCCAGCAATGCATGGTGTAGGCAAAGGGGAAAACGGCCGTTATCCCCTCAGTCCAGCTCTGGCTGCAATTGGTTATGAATTAGGTCTGGTTGGTTTTCGCCACCCAGAACGCGCCCTGGCAGACACAATACAACTGGCTGCTCCCAGCTACACCCTGGGCTTGCTGACTGGCTGGCTGGCACGCCTGATCACATGAAATCACGCATTGGCTCTCCACACGAAACAGAATTTTGCCACATCCCGGCCGGACCATTTATCTACGGTCCAGAAGAATGTTATGAGCGTTTGGACAAGTGTCCGCCGCTCAAGCCTCGCCAGATAATAGATTTACCATCTTTCTGGATGGCCAAATACCCGGTAACTTACCGCCAATGGCGCGAATTTCTGGAAGCAACTGGTTACAATTGGCAGGGGCAATGGTATCACATTGTAAATGGTTGGCGTGGGGTATTTTTACGGGCCTTTGCCCCTACTGATTCCTACCCAGACGGGCATGACGAGCTGCCTATTGTTGATGTGTCGCAGGCAGATGCATTCGCTTATTGCCAGTGGCTTTCGGAATTAATTGGCAAGGCGGTGACATTGCCAACGGAATACCAGTGGGAGAAGGCCGCACGGGGTACAGACGGCCGTTTATACCCCTGGGGCAATACGCCACCCCGACCAGAAATCCAGTGGCAACGCCGATTCCCTGTGGGACCGGAAACCTATTTGTTTAGCTTATTGGTACGTCCCCGCAGGGAATGGGCGCGGGCGGGCTGGTACTGGCGCAATGGACACCCTTTGCCAGTTGGGTCTATCCCGCAAAATGTGTCGCCGTATGGGTGTGTAGATATGAGTGGCAATATCTGGGAATGGACTTGCAGTCTTTACAATCCAGATTTGCCAGAGTTTCATGTGGTAAAAGGTGGTTCGTGGGGATATACCATTCATCATGCCAAATGTAATGTGCGCAGTGCGTGCAGTGTGACAATCCCCAGCCGAATATATCGGGCACAAGGGACCGGGTTTCGGGTAATGTACAATGAGTGATGTGATTGATTTTTATGAACGTCCGTCTTTACCGGTGAGTAAATTGGCTTCTGTGACCAATATGCTGGCGTGGTGGCTACCAGCACAGGCAGGAAATATGGGAGATGAGGTGGTAGCTGGCTGGGAGATGGCTGAATGGAAGGCGGCTGCCTGGATTGTGTACTGGCAAAATGCACTGCCTTGGTTGGTGAAGCGGGTGCGTCAGAGTGGGGTTGCTGTGCCGGCTTCTGTGTGGGAGCAGCTAACTGAGTTGGATGTGGGTAGCCGGGAGCGAACGCGGCGAATGTTGGATGGATGTGTAGAGTTGCTGGGTGCTTTTCGCGCGCATGAAATAACGGCCGTTCCCTTTAAGGGGGCGGTTTTGGCTGCTTGCTATTATCCTGATCCTCTGGAACGGCCGTTAGCTGACCTGGATTTGCTTATTCACCCTAAAGATATCCCTCAGGCAATACAAATTGTACGTGACTTGGGCTATCGGTTTTATTCTCGCTCGGCAGAGGATGAAGTTTATTTACGTGGCGAACGGAAGCGCAACGTATGGGCGCCGGATAATGTACATCCCATAGAGTTGCATTATGCTTTGCGCGAAGAGTATGCGGGGATTGGGTATGAGGTGGCTGATGTAATGTGGGAAATGAGCGAAGAACGGCCGTTTTGGAACAGTGTTTCTGCCCTTGTGCCCCGTTTACCTGCCTTGTTGCTGCATGTTTGCGCCCATGCTACCAGTGATTGGCTCATCCAGCGGGGGCGCTTGATGCACATAGGAGACATCTCACTTCTGGTTGGGCAAATGACAGCAACAGAGTGGGAGGAACTGGTAACAACTGTTAGCCCCCAAGAAGCCCGCTTTGTCTATCCCGCTCTGGCTTTTGCCACTCGCTATGCCCGGCTCGATTTGCCAGAGGCCGTATTGGCATACTTTCGCACTCACTGCCCGCCATCTTTACTGCATTGGATTGAACAAACCGAACTCGCCGACACATCCGAATCTAACCCGGCCGATCGCAGCGGGCTGGGGCTGGCCATTGCCCAGAGATTGTCCCGAAACCGATTGGAGATGGCCCGATTCTGGTTGCGGTCATTCTTTCCACGTCGCTGGAACTTGAGCAAACGATATCCCCGTCTGACAGCAACACCACTCTGGCCTTTGGGATATGTGTTAATTAATTTGGACAGAGCGATTCATATCTGGCGGAAACTGGGAACACGGCATGAATCCTGAAACCCCTGTCATTGAAGTTTCTCATCTGTACAAAACATACGGTACTGGCAAGCAACAGGTGGATGCTGTACGGGATGTATCTTTCAGGGTGTATCCGGGGGAATTGTTTGGCTTGTTTGGGCCAAATGGTGCGGGCAAGAGTACGATTGTGCGCATATTGACCACGCTTTTGCTGCCTACCAGGGGGAAAGCGTGGGTAAATGGGTATGATGTGGTACAAGATCCACTGGCTGTACGTGCTTCGATAGGGCTGGTAACGGCCGATGAACGCTCATTTTACGGCCGTTTGTCTGTTACCCAAAACCTGCAATTCTACGCAGCCATGCAAAATGTTCCCCGGCGGCTTATCCGTGAACGTATTGAATATGTGTTGCAATTATTTGGTCTGACTGAAAAGGCAAATACACCTGTGCAGATGCTTTCCAGTGGTCAAAAGCAGCGGCTGAATATGGCACGTGCTCTTTTGCATGATCCACAAGTGCTTTTTTTGGATGAGCCAACACGTAGTATGGATGTGCAAACGGCCGATTTTGTGCGTGGTCTTATTCGAGATGAGTTGGCAGATAAACAAAAGAAAACGATTGTGTTCATTAGTCATGAATTGCATGAGATGGAGAATTTTTGTCATCGGGTAACCATTTTGGCAAACGGCCGTATTCGGACAAGTGGTACGCCAGCTGAACTGGCTGCCCGACTGCCGCGTCGTGCGCTTTACCGGGTAGTCATCACTGGCGATATACCTCGCATTGTTTCTGCCTGGCACACGCTGGCGGGTGTGGAATCGGTGGCAGAGGTTTCGGCAGGAACGGCCGCTTCCGCTTTCGACATTGCTTTGGCAGATGATTCGTCAGCAGCATGGTTGGAAGTATTAAAGGTAGTCCAGGCACATAACGGCCGTTTGGAAACATGGCGACGCGCAGATGATGAAAGCCTGCGCCGTATTGTCGCCCATTTCAGTCGGAGTGACGTCCCATGAATTCTTACAAGCTCCTTGCACTCATTACACACAACTTTCGCCTGGCATGGGCATATAAACTTAACTTTGTGACCCGATATTTAGGAATGATTGTTTCAGTACTGCTTTTCTTTTTTTTAGACCAGCTATTACGACAGAGTGGTACAGGAAAAGTAGAAGGGGGCACATATTTTACGTTTTTACTGATTGGTGGCGCGTTTTCCCGCTATCTTGAATTAAGTAGCCATGCATTTTCGGCCAACCTGCGTGAAGAGATGTTGCGCGGCACAATAGAACCATTATTGGTCACAGCGACACCAACAACTCTGGCTTTGCTGGGGCCGTCTTCATGGATGCTGATTGAGGGCACATTGCTGGTTATCATTCAGCTTGTGGTAGGCGCAGTTGTTGGTGCTGATTTTTCACAAGCCAACTGGTTGACTGCACTGTTGATATTGGGTGTTAGTCTGACCAGCTTGCTCAGTTATGGGATTTTTTCAGCTGCTTTTGTCATTGTCTTCAAGCGGGGCGATCCGATTAATTGGTTTGTAAATTCGGTGGCCTATGTGTTTAGTGGTGTTTTCTTTCCAATCACGCTTTTGCCGCCCTGGTTGCGAATCATTTCTTATGCGCTGCCGTTTACATATGCGTTGCGCGCACTGAGAGGGGCTCTGATGCGAGGAGAGGGCGTGCGCCAGTTGTGGCCAGATTTGTTGGTGTTGGCGGGATTTACGGCCGTTTTGCTTCCGGTTTCGTTTTGGTTCATGCGCTACGCCATCCACTACCTGAAGGAAACCGGAGAATTGACCCATTATTAGTGACCTTGAATTGGCTTGGAGAAATGGATAGAGTAGCATATGATGGGAGCCAAGGAGAAGAAGGTAGCCATGAGCGAACCTGTTATACCTGTAAATGAAGTATTCGTACGTCCTGAAGCCTGGACACAAGTGCCAACTGATGCCAGTGACACGATTTTTCTGGTCAACTTTCGTAATCACCGAGATATGTATCCGCCGTTTGGGATTATGTATGTGGCGGATGCCCTGGAAAAAGCAGGCTTTCGTTGTCGATTGTTCCACGAAACGGAACAATTTGTGGATGAGTTAGTAGCACTGGTGACCCAGGAACGGCCGTTATTCGTTGGCTTCAGTACCATTACCGGCCCTCAACTTCGTCCCACCATCGAAGCATCCCGCCGTGTACACGCACTTGGCATTCCCGTTGTTTGGGGCGGCGTACATGCCACTATTATGCCGCTGGAAGTGCTAAAAGAAGAGTACGTTGATTTTGTCGTTGTCAATGAAGGAGAAGAAACAGCCCAAGAACTGGCCCTTATGCTGGCCGGACGCATTCCGCAAAACTGGGCACAGGTAGCAGGATTGGCCTACAAACAGCCTGACGGATCCCCCATGTTTCACCGGGAACGGCCGTTTATCCAAAACCTGGACGACTATCGTCCACGCTGGGACCTGCTACCCAACGTAGAGGCATATCTTATCCCCAGTGGCCCCTACAAACGAGCCATACCCGTTTACATCTCTCGTGGTTGCCCCTTCCGGTGCGGCTTTTGCTACAACGAAGTTGTCATGAAGCGTACCTGGCGCCAACACTCCGACAAATTCATCATCAAACAAATTGAATGGCTTAAAGAACATTATCAAATTGATGCAGTGGATTACGCCGATGACTACCTGTTCGGCCGTATCAAACCCATGCAGCGCCTGGTAGAAAAGGTCGGTATGCCCTGGAGTGGCCAGGTGCGCGTGCAGCTTCTCAAACCCGAATTCGTACAATGGATGGCCGAGACAGGTTGTCAGTGGGTCAACATTGGCATTGAATCTGGCTCACAAGCCGTACTAGACCGTATTTATAAAGACCAACGGGCAGAACAAATAGAATGGGGAATTGGCAATTTGGTCAAATACGCACCACACATCGAAGCCAATTGCTCCTTCATTGTCGGATTGCCAGAAGAAACAGCGGAAGAACGCAAAATCACTTTTGACTTGATTGAGAGATTGGCAGCACTAAGTCCCAATGTACGCTGTTCTGTGTGTGTCTATATGCCCTACCCCGGCACTCCCCTTTGGCCAAAAGCTCTGGAAATGGGATATGTGCCACCAGATAACCAGGAAGGGTGGTGTGATATGGACCTGAATCGGGGGAATACACCCTGGATAAGTGATGACGAAGCACAAGTGATGTGTGATATTAACGATATTTTGTTTGTCGGCCGTTCTCAGGGACATTGGCTGTTAAAACCATATTATGCCCTGCTACGCTGGCGCTGGCGCAAACAATATTTCCGTCATTACTGGGAAGGCTGGCTCAAGAAGAGGCTTATCCACTCCCCCTTACGGCCGTTTATGGCCTGGCTCACCAAAAAACTCGTCCGCTTTAATCCCAATACCCACAAAGGGCAAATATCCGAGGGTGCCGATTTGCTAGGCCTGGATAACGTGCCTATGTGACCAACCTGCTTAGTAATTGCGGAATGGCTAACACATCTGGCCCCAGGCGCAGATGATAAGCAGGGGCATATTCTACCAGTTGTCGCAATGCGGCCAGATGGGTGGGCATCATAGCCCGGTCCCATTGTTCCATTGTGTGCGGCAAAAGCATGGCTAACGCCTGCGGTGGAGAGACAGGCTCCAGCACGTGCTCAACTCTGTTTTTTTCTATCTGCGGAAAGCAAATTGCAGCCACCGGAGCCGCATCTTGCCATACGTTTGGCCAGATCGTTTCAGCGGAGACAACAAGTTTTTGGCGTTTTGATGTTGTTTTGGCCAGATGGTGTGTTTCCGGGAAACGGGCAAAGGTCTCCGGGTAGGCAGCCAGTTGCCCGGGGTAACGTCGGATGATGCCATTGGGGGCAAGTATCGGGGAGTCGTTGGCCAACAAACGCCAGCCAGCATGGAGTAGAGATATACCGGTGGTGGTTTTTCCGGCTCCTATGCCACCGATGAGTAGTATGGCCTGGTTTTGGTAGGCGGCGGCAAAAGCATGGATGAGGAACAGGTTGCGGCGTCGTAAGTGTGGGGAGAGGCTGATTGCCAGCAAGTCTTCCAGAACGCCGTAGGTGTGGAAAACGGCCGTTTTCAGCCAGCCATGTGTTGTGCCCGCACTTAAAGATAGTTTCAGTTGCCCAAATCGTGGTGCGTGCGCAATAACCTCATTATTTCGTACATAATAAGCCAGTAAATCCCCTTGCCGAAAGTCTGGCTCTTGGGCAGGAGGGGGGGGGATTTCTTTTACCAGTTCCAGGTGCAGGCGCAAGTCGGGAACGGCCGTTTCTTTTGCTACTGGTAACGAGGCGAAAGAAGTCTGCCAGCTTTGCCACAAATTTGCATTGTTTGTCCAACCTTCGATAATTAGGTGATGGAATTGCCATTTTGTGTGCATGTGCCTAGTATAACCCGATAGGAGAAATTTTGTGGATACGAATACAATATTGCAGCGAGATGATCATGTAACTTTTGAAGTTGTAGCTGGCGAAGCAATTCTGATTGACATGCGCACCGGTACGTACTTCTCTCTCAATGAATCCGGAACGGAATTCTGGCAACGGCTTGATGGACAACACACGATTGGAGAGATCGCCACAGAAGTGGCAAAACTGTACAACGACAAAGCAGCGGCATATGTGTCTGCCGTGCAAGCAGCCATTAGAGGAAACGAAATCCCTGAAGAATCGGCCGTTTCCCTGGCCGAACTGTATGAGCTGGATGTTGAAGATGTTTTGGCACATGCGGCAGACCTTATCCGACATGGTGCAGAATATGCCGGGGAATTGCTGGCTGAGTTTCAGGTAGATGAAGAATTGGTTTCTTCTGATTTGCTGGAACTGGCTGAAGAGTTGTATGCCAGCGGTCTGGTGAAATTAACTGACTGACAACACGAATGTTTTCTCTGTCCTCACTGTCTACACGGATACGGCACCTGTTTTTGCTGGTGCGTGCTTTGCCATTGTTACGCCATCGGGAAAACAGAATCTTGCTGGCTGAGATGCGTCGGTTTTGTCGTCATCTCCCTGTTTTGCTAGAGAATTCTATCCCGGAAGCAATGAGCATGGTAACGCCGCATGAAAAACGGCCGTTTCTCCCTGATGAAACCACTACACGCCACCTGGCCGATTTGGCAGCCGTGCTGGAACGCAAATCCCCTCTCGGATTATGTTTGCGCCGTTCCCTCGTTCGCTACCACTACTTGCGCCAACTGGGTTTACCGCTCATCCTTCGGTTTGGGGCAAAACTCACACATGCCAATCAGCAGCCATCCCTGACCGGTCATGCCTGGCTGACATTGAACAATCGTCCTTATTTTGAGCCTGAGGAAAATTGGCGAGAATTTACGGTGACATTGAGCTGGCCGCCTGGATAGCAGGTACATATAATTGCAACGGCCGTACAATTGGGCCGCTCAACGTTGGCGGTGATTCATTGTCTGCCAGCCGCCGCGAAGGCTGATAATATACTTCCAGCAAAGTCAACAACGCGGGGTCTTTCTCAAAAAAGTCGCTTTCGTCAGAAATAATCCAGACATAGTAACCACTCCGCAGCCGCTCCACAAAATCTGGCGGGAGTGGCTGTTGTCCGCGTTGTCGGGCATGCCATAGAGACTGAATATGTACACCTGGCTCTTTGCCTGCGCGCAAGGCGTAGGAAGGGTGCATCATAATCAGCACAGGTCCCTCTACGGCCGTTATCAGCTCGGTAAATTGTGCGCCAGCAGCCCGCATCTCCGGGGTGGGCAGGTAGCGAGGTGGTTTGTGTGGTATTGGGTTGACTATGGTTAAAGCTAACTGGAGCAAAACGGCCGTTTCCCACACCCATCTCCGCCCGAAAAAAAGTGAATCTGCCAATGCGGGTGTCAAACTCAGAAATGCCCACGCCGGGATCAAGTTGTTGAAATTCCCGCCTTCTGATGACCGACCAGCAACAGAAATGAATACGGCGGCAGGAATAAACAGGACCCACGGGGAAGCAGATAGCCATTGCCTTACGCGCCAGGCGTGTGCGCGCCACTGCCAAACGGCCGTTATTCCCAAAAACAGCACAAACACCCCCATTCCCCCTGCCAGCTCCCGACTCACCGTGTGCCAGATGCGCAAAGGAGAAACCGGACTGGCATAAGCAATATCAATCACATAATAGGAAAACCATCCTTCTGTTGTCCACTCCAGCCAGACCAAAGGAATAATAGTTATTCCCAAAAGCCCCAAGATATACCATTTTGTCAAGGGTTTGATAGCCAGCCAGAAATAAATGCCAGCAACCAATGCCAGTACCAAACCGTTTTGCTTGGTGAGAATAGCCAACCCTAGCAGGAAACCGGCCAAAATCGCCTGGGGTTGCTTTTGCTGATGGCATCTGGCAGTTGCCCATAAGCCTGCCATTGATAGCGCCACAAAAAGTGCATCTACACGTGCCAGATCGTACCAGCCACCTGTGATGCGGTAACCAGCCAGGAACACAGATGCACCTGTAACGGCCGTTTGCCAGCGCCCGCTCTCTTGCCAACTAATCCCCGCTACCAAAACGGCCGTTGTTAGCGTACTCAAAAAAGAGAGCAAACGTAATGGCCAAAAAGCAGGAGACACAAACCGTAAAACCTGCCCACCCAACCACGTGTAAAGCGGCATATACACTTGCGGCACAAAATCAGCATTTGGGGGCACAAAAACCGGCAAATGTTGGGCAACACGCCACGCTTGCATGAGCATATCCTCTTCCACAAAATCCAGCGCGTATGGATATGTTACCCGAGCTATGCCAACGTAGAGATAGCTAAAAGCAAAGCCTATGCTGACCAACAATACAAATATAGCGTAAAAACGGGTTCGTTGAGCAGAAAACTGGTCTTTGCACATAACGGCCGTATTGTATACCATATCTCCCCATGTGCGGTATCGTCGGGCTGCTCGCACCAGATGTACAAAAATCCCAACTGGCTAAAGCCAACGATTTGTTGCACCATCGTGGACCGGATGATGCCGGTATTTTTTTGGGGGATGGCTTCGGCATGGCTGCCCGTCGCCTCAGCATCATCGACCTGGCAGGTGGTCATCAACCGTTATCAAATGAAGATGGATCAATTTGGGTGGCGTTCAACGGTGAAATTGTGAACGCACCTGAGTTGAGACACACATTACAGGAGTTCGGGCATCGGTTTCGCACAGAAAGTGACACCGAGACGATTGTTCATGCCTATGAAAGCTGGGGAACAGAAGCATGGCAAGCGCTTCGGGGAATGTTTGCGTTTGCGTTGTGGGACGGCCGTTTTCGACAGCTCCATCTGGTGCGCGATCGATTAGGCATCAAGCCACTTTACTACTTGTGGGATAACGGCCGTTTGGCCTTTGCCTCCGAAATTCGCCCCCTTCTCACTCTCATGCCCACATACACCCCCAAAGCCAACCTGGAAGCTATCTGGCGCCTGTTCGAAATCGGTTTCATCCCCACTCCCCTGACCGCTTTTGATGGCATTTACAAACTGCCGGCTGGCCATACCCTTACCTGGACACCCAGACAAACAGAAATACGGCCGTATTGGCAGTTACAATTCCCGCCAGAACAGCAAAAACCAGGCAAAATTTCCGAACCAGAAGCCATTGAACAATTTATGTCCCATTTGCGGAATGCAGTTCAAGCCTGGAAACTGGCAGATGTGCCTGTAGGCTCTTTGCTTAGTGGGGGAATTGACTCCAGCGCCCTGGCCTGGCTCCTTACCGATCTGACTGGTTCATCCATTCATACCTTTCACATTCAGTTTACTGCCAGCCAATATGACGAATCAGCCCATGCCGCCAAAGTAGCCCATGCCCTTGGTAGCCATCACCACACGCTGACATTCACCCCCGCAGATTTTGAGCTTCTGCCCCGCGTTATTCACCATTTGGAAGAGCCGCAATGCTCGGCTACAAGCATTCCTATCTATTTGTTGTACAAGGCGTGCCATGAAGCTGGATTTAAGGTGATTTTGACTGGCGAAGGGGCGGACGAGTTATTGGGTGGGTATCATTGGTTTGATGGGGATCGGCGAATACGGCCGTTTTTGTCCCTTCCCCCCATGCTTCGTCACACACTGGCACAACTACCCGGGCTACCTGCTTCTCACGCCGGGCGTCGCGTTTTGGCGCACAGCACCAAAAATCCGGTATCACGCTTTACCCTGTGGCATCAGGTCACACCCCCTGCCTGGCTGCGTCGCCTCCTGTCTCGTGAGTTTGCGCCAGTGTACATAGACTGGCAAATACGTTTTGCGCCATTTATTTACAAGCGCGATCCACTAAACCAGTTTCTGTACCTGGAAGCACATACACGATTACCAGATTTTATAAACTTTGAGGTGGACAGGATGAGTATGGCACATTCGGTTGAAGCCCGCCCCCCTTTTTTGGACCATCTATTATGGGAATTTTGTGCTGCATTACCGGCAACATTGAAATTACGACCACGGCTCAACAAATATCTGTTACGGAAGGGCATGGCCGACATTCTGCCCACAGATATTGTTACTCGTACCAAACAAGGGTTAGCCAGCCCCCACGCAGACTGGTGGCGAAGTGAACAGAGGCCATTGTGGGTGGGTGAGTTGTTATCTTCTAAATCTCTACACGAAACGAATTATTTTGATGCCGAATTCGTAGCAGAACTGGAGATAATGCACAAAAACGGCCGTTTTGATGCCAGTCGCATTCTCATGGGCATCCTGACAATGCAACTCTGGCATTATGAATTTATCAGGTGACCAATGACAAAACCATTCAGAATACTTACCTACAACCTTGAATGTGGTGGACGGCGCCAGCTTGAAGCCATATACCAGGTACTGGCAGCTACTCAAGCCGATGTCATTGCTCTGACCGAGGCGGATGACCCGGACGTTGTAGCGGAATTGGCGACTCGGTTACAATATCACCACGTCTGGGCGCCGGGTAGTGGCAACCGACATATTGCCACCCTCTCTCGCTATCCAATTACACGGTGGCAAATATACAATCGCCCCCCTCTCACACAAGCGGCTCTGGAAACGGCCGTTTCCCATCCTGCGGGCCTCCTCACAATCTACAACGTCCATTTATTACCCTTCTTACTCTTACCCTTCGAAATCCGCCGCTGGCAAGCCATTGGCAAACTACTGACCATTATTCGGCAAAAATCACCAGGACGACACCTTATCGTAGGTGACTTGAACGCCATCGCACCAGGAGACAGAGTGCTGCAAAAGAAAAATCCAGCACGAATGCGTCGCCTGATGTGGTTGCAAGGCCGCCTTATCTTTCGGCTGGCTATTCCCCGTTTGTTACATGCCGGATACACCGACTGTTTTCGTAAATGCCACCCAGGTGAAGACGGCTTCACATGGTGGACAATCAACCCCACCACCCGGTATGACTACATCTTTGCAGATGCAACAATGACGCAATGCTTGCAACGGTGCGAAGTCGTTACGTGGGAAACGGCCGTTTTTCAGGCCTCCGATCACTTCCCCCTCCTGGCAGACTTCCAACTTTGTGGGCAATAAGTACCCTTGAATTTGCGCAAAATTAACGGCATCCTGTATCCAGGTTTACAATTCGCCTTTATAATTATATTAAAATCTGAAGTAAAATACTGTCTTGTCAGCGGGAGCAACACCTCAAAAACCAGTTCTCACC
>RFGV01000060.1 GCA_003696605.1 Chloroflexota bacterium
TGCTACACCTCAGCCACCTCCTTTCCGGAACGGAAGGATCGGACAACATGCAGCACAACAACAGATGGCGCGATGGCGGATCATGACGGTTCGGTTCAAGGTTTCTGACGAAGTATTCTGCTCGCGGGTTCGCTTCCAACAACCGGGCCAGAAAAGCCACAGGCCTTCCCGGTCGGTTTGCCGGAAAGGCCTGTGACAGCGCGAACCCATGCACATGCTGTTACCCCTTTCCGGCCTGGCGGAAAGCACAGCAACAACATGCCATATGGTTCATTTGCGGAAGCATGGCGCAATGATAGGGCATGTGCCCCAATTTGTCAAGTCTTGAGTACCCTGGAAAAAATGGTTGAGCGTGACAACGTGACGCGTGACGTCCCGATACTCGGGACAGGCAGTGACGACGTAAAATTTCTATCGTCTATTGTCCATCGTCCATCGACTTTTTTCAGCAGACCCTTATAGCTCCGGTGGTTCATGTTGAATCCATTTGTGAACAATCAAACTTGATTGGGTTTCCAGGTTCCTTCTTTCAAAACCGCAGCTTTCAGACGCATTTTCTGTTACACAGAGTTGCACAGAGTACACACTGAGGATCACCGAGTTTGATGCAATCGGGTGAATCGGTGGAACCGGTCGAATCGGTTGTGAGCGTTGAGCGTGTAGCGTTGAGGGTGTGCCTCGCGCAAGGACGCAAAGTCGCAACGACACGCAACGTTTTTTCACATCTCTACATCGCGGTATTGCCGCAGCCCTGTCCTATTGCCCAGGAATGTGTTCAACGTGAATCGCCGGGGCTATGGTAAGCCACCAGACAATGTGGGTTAAGAGCTCTTGGCTTCGAATTTGCAAAGGGAATTTGAAAGGTATTGTTGTCTGATATTTGCCGACTGGAAGTGTCGAAAAAATTTTTTTTACCCAAAATCGGGTACAGCCAACTTAAGGAAAGAACGCTATCTTTGCCAACGCGTGTGTTGTATCTGGACGAATTGGGGGGACGAGGAAGCATGGGTGAAGCCTGCAGGGTATCCTGTTTTGGATAAAAAATTGTTACCTGGATGGGGTTCAGGGTGCTTGTGTGAGATGTTTTGTAGTTTTGTCAGGGGAACTGGAGACGCTTGTCAGAGGGGAGTTGGGAGAAAGCAAGAAAGCTATTTGTCGAGCGTTGCTTTCGATTGAGTTGCATCGCACTGAATGTCAACGATTAATACTAACAAATTTTAATCTTATGAAAAAAAGTACTTCTACTCTGACAGGGTGGATGCATATTCCGCTTTCTGCCTGGAGTTGGGCTTGGATGATCACTGGGGTGATGCTCCTTGCCGGCTTTCAACAGGCAAGCGCCCAGTGCAATCCCACGCTGAATGGGACTCCCGATGGCGGGACGCTCAACATCTGTGTGTCGGACGTCACGGGTACGGTTTACAACATTGCACCTGATGTGCCCCCCATCGGGGCTTCTACGGAAGGCACCTTCACCCATAATGTTCCAGGTGCGACCATGACGGGTGTGAATGTGCTGACGGTAGCCTCAGGTACCCCGGCCGGGAGTTACACGGTAACCTATACCGTGACTTCGGATCCGGGTGGTACGTGCAACGCAGGAGAATCGACGACCATTACGTTCAACATCGAACCTCAGGCTACGCTGGCACCGAATGCCACCAACTTTTCGATGTGCGTAGGTAGTAATGCCGATGCAATTACCGATGCCTCGGTTTCTTCGGCCAATGGCAGCTCGGCGCCAACCTTTACCATTTCCAATTTCAACGCAGGTGGGACAGGTGCGACCCTGGTCGGTACGACCATTACCAACCCCACCAGTACAGGCACCATCACCTATGATGTGGTGGAAAACAACGCCTGCGGCACCTCGCCGGCTACTACGGTCACCGTCACGGTCAATGCCAATCCGACGGTGAGCGCCAGCAGCAATTCGCCCATTTGCGAAGGCGCCACCCTCAATCTGGGTGCCACGCCTGGCGGCGGTGCGGCCCCTTACACCTACTCGTGGTCGGGCCCCAACGGCTTTACTTCGACCAGCCAGAACCCCAGCATCACCGGTGCGACCCTGGCGGCTGCCGGTACCTACAGCGTTACGGTGACCGATGCCAATGGCTGTACGGCTACGGCCAGCACCACGGTCACGGTCAACGCCAACCCGAAGCCTTCCATCACGGCAACCGAGACCTCAGGTACGACCAATGACGACGGCATCATCTGCGCAGGCGACATGGTTACGTTGGATGCCGGTGCCGGCTACATCGCCTACAACTGGTCCACGGGCGACATGACGCAGACCATTAACGTCATGCCCGGCGCGACGACGACCTATACCGTTACGGTGACCGATGCCAATGGCTGTAGCGGGTCGGGTTCCTTTACCGTTACGGTGAACAATCCTCCCTCTGCCTCCATCACCGGCACTTCGGATGTCTGCCTTGCCGAAATGCTCACAGTGGATGGCAACCCCACGGGTGGTTCGGGTACCTATACCACGCACGTCTGGACCCAAACCGCTGGAACGGGTTCTGTGGCCATTACCAATAACAATGACGGCACTGCAGTGTTGACGGCCACGTCGCCGGGTACTGTTACGATTACCTATTCGGTCACAGACGATAATGGATGTTCTGTATCGACCTCGGCAAGTTTTACGGTACATTCGCTGCCTACTGCGGGTCCGATCAGCGGGCCTTCCGAAGTTTGTGATGGCAGCGCCATTACCCTGAATGGCCAGCCGGCAGGAGGGTCCGGTGTCTATACTACTCATAACTGGGCCATCGTTGGCGGTACAGGTAGTGCTACCTTTGTAAACAACAATGACGGCACGGCAACCTTCACGGGCACCTCGCCCGGTACAGTACAGGTGGCCTATTCTGTAGTAGATAACAATAGCTGTTCTTCCTCGACCGTCTTCTACACCTTTACGGTAAATGCCAACCCGACCGTAACGGCGGGCAGCAACAGTCCGATCTGTGAAGGCGATGATTTGAACCTGACCGCCACGCCTTCCGGCGGTGCCGGTGGCTACACCTACTCTTGGTCCGGGCCCAACGGCTTTTCGTCCATGGCTCAGAATCCTACTATTGTGGCCGCTACGACGGCCGCCACGGGGACGTACTCGGTTACGGTCACCGATGCCAATGGCTGTACGGGTACGGCCAGCACCACGGTCACGGTCAATGCCAACCCCACGCCCACGATTTCGGTGAGCGAGACCTCGGGTAACGCGAATGACGACGGCATCATCTGTGCAGGCGACATGGTCACGCTGGATGCTGGCGCCTACAGCGCCTACAGTTGGTCCACCGGTGCCACTACGCAGACCATTACGGAA
>RFGV01000698.1 GCA_003696605.1 Chloroflexota bacterium
AAAGACCGTTACCCACAGTACAGTGCGTAAATGGCAACAAACACGACAGCAAATCGAACCAAATTTATGCAGGCATCTGGGCTAGTCCGTCTGTCATGGATAATAGTCGCTTTGTTTGCTTTGTTATTGATGGCAGCGACCGCTCCTTACCGTTATGCCCTGTTAGCTTCGAATAGTTCTGGTTACAGTTCAGCTGCTCAAGATTTAAGGCTTTCATTGCCTGTCCTTGCCTTTGTGATCACGACGCTGGAAGTGACCACCTGGTTGAGCTTCATTGTTGTGGCCGGGATCATCGCCTGGCACAAAAGCAATCATTGGTTCCCATTGGTGATTGCCCTTACGTTAACGTTTCTTGGCGTCATGCCGCCTCTCGTTGATAGCTTGATGACTGTCCACGCTGCCTGGCAGGTGCTCATCCCTTTGCTGCGAGCCTTGGTTTATACCGGCATGTTGGCTATGCTTTGCCTTTTTCCAGACGGCCGTTTTGTGCCCTCCTGGTCACGCTGGTATTTATTTGCCTGGTTTCTTTTCACCCTCACATTCTGGCCCTACATATCCACCGTGTTGTCAGATATGTCCATGATTCCAGATACGCCAACATTGCCTAACGGGCTGGTGCTGCTCGTTATTGGTGTCTTGGCAACCATTGGCCTGCTTTTTCAGTTTATTCGTTACCGCACTTATGCCTCTGCCGAACAACGCCAACAGACGAAGTGGTATTTGTATGGCATGCTACTGCTAACTGCCTCCAGCCTGCTCAACGGCCTTTCGCTCTTACTGTTTCCGGCACTACGTAACACAGCTTACGGCCGTTTCTTATACACACTGGGCATGGAAACTTTGCTGATGCTGGCTGGCATCGGTTTCTCAGTGGCCATCGCTTTCGCCATCCTACGTCACCGGTTATGGGACATCGACCTGCTCATCAACCGCACCTTGGTGTACGGTGGGCTGACAGCAATCACCATGGCCTTCTATGTGTTGACGGTGGGCGGCGCGGGTGCGTTTTTCCAGTCCCAGGTCCGTGGGATGGTGGCTTTCCTGGCCACAGGGGCGGTCGCCATCCTATTCCAACCCTTGCGGGTGCGCTTGCAAACGGCCGTGGACCGGCTCATGTACGGCCAGCGGGATGATCCGGTGGGGATGTTGGTCCAGTTGGCTCATCGGCTGGAGAGGATTGACCACCCGGAGCGCATCCTGCCCACGTTGGTGGAGACGATTGCCACCGCCCTCAAACTGCCCTACGTCGCCCTCTGGCTGCCTGAGAGCGACAGCCGGTGGGA
>RFGV01000699.1 GCA_003696605.1 Chloroflexota bacterium
CATTCTCTTTATAAGGACCGTGACATTTTTTTGCGGGAAATGGTTTCTAATGCATCGGATGCGCTGACACGCCTGCAATATGAAATGCTGACGAACCGAGATGTACTTGATCCGGATGCAGAACTGGCAATATATATTGATGTGCCCGAAACGGCCGAAAATGAACCCAAAAAACTGATTATCCGTGACACCGGTATTGGCATGACCCGTGATGAGCTTATCCAAAATTTGGGTACAATCGCTCAATCTGGGGCACGAGAATTTCTGGCCAAATTGCAAGAAGGACAAATAGACCCGGCTGATGTCATTGGACAATTTGGGGTTGGTTTCTATTCTGTATTCATGGTGGCTGATGAAGTACGTGTCATTTCCCGTAGCTATCGCCCCGATGCAGAGCCAGCCGCCTGGGTGTGTGATGGCAGCGACAGTTTTCGCATTGAGCCGGCTGATAAAACGGAGCGGGGAACGGAAATACATATTACGCTCAAGGCTGACGCGGCTGAATATGCAGATGTGTGGCGATTGCGGCAAATCATCAAAAAGCACTCTGACTTTGTGCGGTATCCGATTTATGTGGCCGGCGAACAGGCCAACCAACAGGAATCGCTGTGGCGGAAACGGCCGTCTGATGTTTCTGCGGAAGATTACAAGAAATTCTATCAGCAGATGACGCTGGATTTTGAAGAGCCGCTAGCTGTCATTCACTTCGCGTCTGATGCGCCAGTGAATGTACGTGCTCTGTTGTTTATTCCTGCCAAACGAGAGAAGCATATTTTGGCTGCCCGCAAAGAGCCTGGGGTAATGCTTTATTCCCACAATGTACTCATTCAGGAGTATTGTACAGATTTGTTACCACCCTGGTTAGGCTTTGTAGATGGTGTGGTGGATTCTGAGGATTTGCCGCTCAATGTGAGCCGGGAAACTGTGCAGAACAATCGGTTGATGCAGCAGTTGGGCAAAGTGATTCGGGGGCGGGTATTGCGTGAGCTAAATCGGATGGCGGAAAAGGAGCCAGAGAAATACGGCCGTTTCTGGCATGAATTTGGCCGAGCATTCAAAGAAGCGATTGCTGTCGATCCGGCTGCCCAAAATGATGTGATGCCCCTCTTGCGTTACCATTCATCCAAATCAGGTGAAGCGCTCACCTCTTTGGATGCCTACATTGAGCGAATGCCTGCCGCACAAAAAGAGATTTACTATGTTTTGGGTGACGATCTCAAATCTGTCGCATTGAGTCCGCATCTTGATCCATTTAAGGCACGCGATTTGGAAGTGCTGTACTGGGTTGATCCGCTGGATGCGCTGATTGCACCCATGATGAAATCGTACAAAGATAAGCCATTCCGTAACATTGACCAGGCTGACCTGGAGTTGCCGGAAGTAGAAGGGAAAGAAGCGGAAGAAACGGCCGAATCTGCTATTGCCGACCCTGACTTCAACCGCTTTATTGGTCGCTGTGTGACCACACTGGGAGATCGCATTGTTGAAGTGCGTGAATCCAAGGTGCTAAAAGATAGCCCAGTGCGACTCGTTTCACCAAAAGATGCCCAAAATCAGGAAATGCAGCGACTGTATAAATATCTGGATAAGCCATACGAAATTCCCAAAAAGATTCTGGAAGTAAATCGCAACCATCCGCTTATTGTGCATTTGGCCAAATTGGTTACTGAACAGCCAGACGCAGAACTGATCAATGTCGCCATTGAACAGTTGTATGAGAGTGCGTTGCTGCAAGAGGGGTTACACCCCAACCCGGCAGAGATGTTGCCGCGCATACAGCGCTTGTTGGAATTGGCGGCAGCCAGCGCCACAGAGAAGTCGGCATAACACAAAAACTTGTGTCACATCAGGATATTCAAGAGCGCGGTGCTGTATTCTGCCGCGCTCTTTATTTTGAATAGGTGTTATGGATGGGTTAGTGCTGCTTCCAGGATATTCCGTCCTGTTGTGATGGCATTAAGCGGATCGGTGCTTTGTTCTACAATGACAACAATGGCGAATTGGGGGGCGCTGGCTGGCGCCATGCCTAAATACCAGCTATTGGTAGTGGATTGGGGGCCGGAGAGTACGGGAACGCTGAATTCTATTTGGTTGTTGTCGGTGGTGAGCAGGCGGCGAATCAGGCGGGCAGTGGCCGCAGAAACGGCCGTTTCTCCAGTTGCCATTTCCTCTGATTCCCACGCTACCCATTCCCCACTTTCATCCTGAACGGCTGTAACCAATTGGGCTGGACGCAAACGGCCGTCACTTCCCAAAGCTGCCCACGCCAGTGCCATTTGTAATGGAGTTACCACCAGATTTTCTTGCCCAATGCCTGCCAGCAAGGGATCGGCAACAGGTTCAGGAACGGCCGTTTCTGTATTAAGCGGTAAAACAGGAGGCGTAGTTAATCCAAATGCCATAAAACTTTGGTCTAGTCCCGCTGCTCCCATTCGGTCGGCCAATATTTGCATAGGCGCCGGGCATTGAAATTTCAGCACATCTGCCCAGGTAGTAACATCTGGGGGAATTTCTGTACACCGAATTACGCCACCATTAATACTGACTGGTTTATTGGCTTCAGCTATTGGTTGTTCTGGTGCGATCAATCCCAGTTGCCAGGCCCAAGCCAACAAAAATGGCTGCAAAACACGACCTGGCTGATACTGTCCCTGAGTTACACGGTTAAGCAATGGCGCGTTTTCATCTTCAGAGAGTGCGTCAAACTGTTCATCCAACAGGTTGGGGTCAAAATTGGGGTGGCTGACCATTGCCAGGATTTCATTGTCAGGCAAGCTCAGGAGAATAATGGCCCCGCGCTGATTGCCTAGCAAAGAATCGGCCGTTTTTTGCAAATCGGCATCAAGCGTAAGCTGCACATCACGTCCTTGTTGCGGCAAATGGCGTACCTGTCGCCAAAACGCACGCCAAAAATCGGCCGTTTCCCCCCGCAAAATCTCATCCAGGCTCTCCTCCACCCCGGCTGTGCCATGCAGAAAGCTGTAATATCCCACAGCTGGACCAATTTCGGGGATAGGATAAACACGCTGCACAATTTCCTCACCCACCGATTCAGCCAGAACCTGGTTGTGTCTGTCCAAAATTCGTCCGCGTCGAATTCGCAATTCTGCTTCTACCAGGCGTGGATTATCATCCCGACCAAGAATATCGGCGGAACGTACTGTGGCCCAATACACCAACGCCAGAGCCACCAGCAAAAAACCCAGCATGATGACGCGTAGCAGGCCAACAAGGCGAGCATGAATAACATTTGGCGGCTGGTTCATGGCTGGTTTGTCTCCGTGGCGGAAAGATAAAGCAATAAACCAATCATAATATGACTGATGAGAAGGGAACTGCCCCCATAGCTGACAAAGGGGAGTGTAACGCCTGTTAGGGGAACCAGCTTGGTGACCCCGCCCATGATGAGTAGAGCCTGAGCACTAAAGAGGATGGTGATACCGGCGGCAAGATACTGACGAAACGGCCGTTTTCCCAGCAACGCAATGCGTATTCCCCGTTGTGCCAGCAATGCAAAACAAATCACCACCGCCAGGCTTCCGACCAATCCCCACTCCTCCCCAATGGCCGCAAAAGCAAAATCAGAGTGTACCACTGGAATATAATCCGGAAACCCTTGCCCAACACCTTGCCCCAAAACACCACCCGCAGCCAATGCATAAAGGCTTTGCACAATTTGAAAGGCGCGATTGTCGGCTTCTGGCCATGGATTCCACCAGGCATCAACCCGCAAAGTGACCACATCAAAGGCGTAATAGGCGAACACGCCAGCTGCCAGTAATAAGGCCAGCCCCCCCGCAATGTAGCGTCGGTCGCCTGTGGCCAGGTAGAGCAAGGAAAGAAACAGAATGAAAAAGAGGGTTGCTGCGCCCAAGTCCCGTTGCCAGACAAGCAAAATGATGCAAAAGCCCCACATGAGTAATAATGGGGCAAGGTAGGGGAAGGTTTGCCAGCGGTTTTTAAGTCGATTTCCTTGTAAGAGTATTTGCCGTTCGTCAAAATAGCTGGCAAGAAAGACTACCAGCAGAAGTTTGAGCAGCTCTGATGGCTGAAAGAAGACACGCCCGGCCAGAGGAATTGGTAACCAGAGTGCGGCGCCAAATCCAGAAGGATTGACACCGAATAGTAAAGTGGCAGCCAGTAACAACAATCCGCCAATGAGGAGCGTGTACCGGTAGTGGCGCAGTAGACGGAGGTTGCGGGGCAGGATGGCCGTAGCCAGCAAAACGGCCGTTCCCAACGTGAGCCAGATAACCTGCCGGGTCAGGAAATTGGGAGCCAGACGGTCAATCAGTATCAACCCCCAGCCGGTGAGCAAACTCACCACAGGCAACAAAAACGGATCGTGCAGGGGGCGAAAGCGACGCAACGAGAAGAAAGCGGCCGTTACCAACACGGCCCATACAGCAGGTGCCCACAAATGCCGTCCTTGTATGCTTCCTTCTCTGGCAAGGCTCAGGGCAATGGCGTTGAGGAAAACAAAAACGGCCGTTAACAAGAGCAAAATCCCCTCACGACGGCCGTTATCTTCTGCTAATTCTTCTGCCAACAAAAACGTCATAAAAACTCGCCAACCGCGAGTCACGCGCTATTTAAGATACTTGCCTACCAATGGTTCCAGTTCATCAATCAAGGCTGGCGGAATACGATCCCGCTGCGTAATGATTGCATCCTTTAGCCCGTGATGAGCCACAAAATCGCCTGCCCACTCATCAAACCGGGCGACCATATCACTAATTGCGTCCTGAGCAATTTTGGTATTGGCTTGCAGCGTGCGAATTACCATTTCCACTGTAACTGGCTCTTCTGTTTCATGCCACACATCATAGTCTGTTACATGTGCCATGCAAGCGTAGGCGATTTCTGCTTCTGCTGCCAGAAAAGCTTCTGGGCTTGTTGTCATGCCAATAATACTCATGCCCCACTGTCGGTAAGTATTGGACTCACCTTTCGTGCTAAATCGTGGGCCTTCGATGGTAATATATGTACCACCTTCATGGACTGTCCCCCCAGCTTGTCGTACCGAATCGGCCACCACTTTGCTTAATTCTGGCGAGAACGGATTTGCCACACTGATATGGGCTACCAGGCCACGCCCGAAAAAGCTCATGGCGCGTAATCCTTTGGTAAAATCGAAGAGTTGGTCAGGGATAACGATATGACCAGGGGCGTATTCTTCTTTTAGGGAGCCACAAGCACTGACGGCTACCAGATATCGTACGCCTAATGTTTTGAGGGCGTAGATGTTGGCTCGATAGGGCACTTCGGACGGTGTCAGTACATGACCGCGCCCGTGGCGTGGCAGAAAAGCGATACGACGTCCATGCAAAGTGCCAACCGTGATAGTATCGGATGGTTTGCCGAAGGGCGTTGTTATTTCAATTTCTTCAACGTCAGTGAGTGCAGCCATGTTGTACAGGCCACTACCACCAATGATTGCCAGTTCGATGTCTGACACTGTATTTGCTCCTTCATCATGTCAGGATGTCTGGTTTGTTGCCACCCATAAGTTTGCCAGATTTGTGATATATTGCAAGTGAATTTTGCCTGAATTTTGGGGATGAAGGGGGAAACGGCCGTTTTTCTGCCGCATATGGAAAGAAAAACGGCCGTATTTTGAAGACTAATTGTTTAATATTTGGGCAAATGCTTCCTCAAACGTTGTTTGTGGTACGCTACCCAGCCACTGTTCCACTATTTCCCCATTTTCATCCAGCAGGATAAAGTGAGGCTGATACCGGAAGCCATATTTCAGTTTCTCATCATTCGTTTCTGGGTCGTCAATATTCAAATAGACAAACTCAATCTGATTACCATATTTTGCTTCAAGCTCATGCACGATGGGCTTCATCCGATTGCAAGTCGGTCACCAGTCGGCATAAAACTCAATAAGTTGGGGTTTGCCGGCAACGGGCAGCACTTCCTCTTCGGATGTGGATTCTACGGCCGTTGGTGGCTCGGCTTCGGTGGCTGTTTCTGGTTCTTGCTGAGCGGGAATAGCTTCTTGTTGGGCGGGGGTGGCGGGAACGGCCGTTTCTACCGTTCCACCACATGCTGCCAAAAGGGGCAACAGCAGAAAAATTACCCAGCCCAGCTTTTGTGTGACATATTTTCTCATACAAACCTCCTTCGTTTAAGAGAAATCGTCTTATAAATCAGGTGCACCATAACTGATGCGATAAATAGCGTCATTCAGATAATCACCAACATAGATCGCACCATCAGGTCCAACAGCAAGCCCTAATGGCATACCTGGCCATATAGCGAACCATTCGGTCATTCCTTGCCAACCAGTTTCCGTTTGTTCCAGCATAACTCGGGCGATTCCGGTGGTAACACCATCTTTGAGCCATGATCCAAAGATAGCAACAAAGGCATCATTTTGATAAGCAGGAGGGAATGGCCCACTGGTGTAAAAATCAATGCTATTGGCCGAGCTGTGTGGTTCAAAGAAAACAACGGCCGTTTCCGTACCCGTACATCCTGGGCCTACTCCCTCGTCCCAACAATCCGGAAAGCCATAATCTGCACCAAACACAATATGATTCAACTCTTCTTTTGGTGCATCCAGTCCCAAATCGTCGCGCCCATTATCGGTAGCAAACAACTCCCCTGTTACCGGATGAAATGCCAGGTCATACGGATTACGCAATCCAGTAGCATAAATTTCGGCTTCTCCAGTTTGAGGATGAAACCGCATAATCGTTGCACTGCGAGCATCTTCTTCAATACATACATCGCAAGTTGAGCCAATACCCATGTAGAGCCAGCCATCAGGTCCAAACTTGAGGTTGTTGTTTTGGTGGCGACCAACAGGCAATCCATTGACAAGATTTTGGGCTTGATCGGCTACTAAGTCGCCATCATTGTCTTGCAAAATGCTGATTTTGCCGTTGCTGGAAACATAGATAATGCCAGTACCTGACTGAACAGTGATGCCAAGCGGCGTGTTGAAGCCGGAAAAGAACAGATGGTCCTGGTCTGCACGGCCGTTTCCATCTGTATCTACCAGCACATGCACCGTACCGTCAAACGAAGTGGCATAAAGACGGCCGTTTTCGTCAAACGCCAGCGCTGTGGGACGATACAAAGCAGCAAAATGCACCATCGAAAAACCTGGTGGCAACACAGCCCCTTCCACTTCCACAATAGCTGGCGGAACTGTCGGTGTTGCCGTAGAAATAGCCAGAGTGGGTGAAGGTGTTGGCAAAGGCGTATTACTTGGCTGAGGTGTTGGGGTAAGGGTATTTGTCGCCGACATGCCCGGCGCAGAAATCACAGTTCTGGATGGATTCGGCGTCTCACTGGTAAAAATCGGTGTGGGAGAAACGGCCGAATTCACCCCAGTACACCCCACCAGCCAACAAGCCGCCAGCCACCATAAAAAACACCCCTTCTTCATACCTTCATCGTCCCCCAGCCAAATCCTGCGGCCCCTTGCCCGTTTCCACATGACATTGCGTGCAAGCCGGCAAGACCACTGCCTGCTCCTGCAAGAAAAAATCAAACTCAAACCCTTGCACATGCGCTCGATGACAATCCAGACACGTCAAAACCGTCTCTTCCGGCTGAATCAAATCCGAATCTGTCATATCTTCCGGCAACGATTGCGGCCAGTCTTGAGGAAAAAGCAATTCCCCCGTTGCCTCAAAAGCCACTCGCGCTGCTGGCAATTTGTTATGAAAATGATTTTCAAAACCAACCAGCGTCAATGTTTCTTGATGACACTTTTCACAAGCCGCATTCAAAATATCCGGCGCACGGTTATACATTTCCGGGCCATGCCAGGGCAATTCATTGGGGTTTACTGCGGGCACATTTCCCTTTTCCAGCGTTTCATCTGCCCGACCGGTCAAAAAAGTAATGGTATCACTGGCTGCCAGTAATAAAACCCGGCCACGATGAGCCAGACTATCGTCCCCCCGATGACAATCCACACAGCGAAAATCTGGATTATCCCAGTAATGAAAGCTGGCCAAATCAGGAATATTAAACACATCTTCAGCCATTCGGGCAGAAGATGTACGTTCCACATAAGTTACCTCAGGAGCCAGGTGACAACTGGTACAAAAACTGTCACGCTCTTCCAGTTTCGATGCGCCTAATGTGCCAATGACACCAAAAACGATAAGCCCAATCAGAACAAATAACCAATGTTTGCGCCAGGTTTTTAGGGAAATGATTTTTGCCATTAGCCTACCATGACAACGATGTTGTGAATTTTGTCTGTACCATCAGGATACGATCCTTCCAACAAGCCGCGTGCCCGTTCTGTTTGTGTAAAACCGGTTTCGTCTGTGGCACGTACCAGCAAGGTATAGGAGCCGCTTTCAGGTGGTTGCCAGCGGGCATAGAATTGTGTCCATACCTGGGGGCTATCACCATGAATATATTCGTCAGCTTCGAACCATGTTAGCGTGTCGTTGTGTTCTACGCCAATTTCTACGCGGGTGATTTGTCGTGTGCCGGCATAGGCAATTCCGGTAATTTCGTTTTGGGTAAGTGGCAGGTGGGCGATGTGGGTGGGGATGGTGATTTGGGAGTTGGTTTTGACGCTAGCTATGTCGGACCAGCCTTTGTTTTCCCAGTAGCCGCGATGGGTGTCGTCGTCAATGAAGTCAATGTGGGTGATCCATTTGGGCATTTTTTGGCCGTAGAGGCCGGGCATGAAGATGCGGAGGGGGAAGCCGTGTGCTTCGGGTAGTGGTTCGCCATTCATTTCGTAGGCCATAAGGACGCCGGGTTGGGTGATCCATTCAAGTTTGACGGAGGTTTCGTAACCGTCAGCGGCGTGGAATCGGGCGCGGACGGCCTGGGGTTTGATGCCTACTTCGTCGAGCAGGTCGTTGAGCCAGAATCCTGCCCATGTGGCATTGCCGATTTGGTTGCCGCCTACGGGGTTGCCGATGCATTCGAGGGTGCGCATCATTTCGGCGCGTGGCCGTTTGAGGATGTCGTTGTAGGTGAGGGTGATGGGATTTTCGACCAGGCCGCCAATGGAGAGTTGCCATTCTTCGGCTTTGACGCGGCTGATGCCCTGGAATTGTTGGATGTAAAAGCGATCGTTGGGGGTTATGATGAGGTTGCGGGGAATGGGGG
>RFGV01000700.1 GCA_003696605.1 Chloroflexota bacterium
AATCATAGCTACCGCTCTGCGTGGCTTTGCGATAACAAGGCTTGCAAACGCTAATCGGAACATTTTGGATAACCAGGCTAACCGCCTCGATATTTAAGATCGCCTTTCCGCACCGGGTGCAATGGATAAAAGCGATGTGCGATTCAGGCACCTGGCGCTTTTTCTCTTTATCCTTTTTTTTCTTGCCCATTGCGCATTCTCCTCAAAGATTCACAGCGGTTCAACACACACTTCCAATGAGCCCACGCCATCTCCGACTGCGATACCCGCACTCGGACCAGCCGGCCATTCCCCCGCACCCCCCTACAGATCCAACAAAACCCATCCACCTCGAACTCACTTTGCCCGTCGGGGTTCTCTGGCCTCAATTTCTGTCTTCAAACTACGAATAAGATTACGAGCCGCTGCTCGTTGATTGGCTCTCAAAACGACATCGGCATCGCCAAAGGCGTAGTTGCCGGCGTCATCCACATGAACCTGACGCACGGTGACGGTGCCATCGGCGTGTTGTCGAATGAGTAGGTAAGCCTCCCTTATAATTTTCGGCATTAGATTACCTCCGGTGGTATGATGGTCTGCAACCCCTGATCTTCCAGCACGTCTTGCCAGTCGATTGCCTGCCCCAGGGTCAGTGTCCCATTTTGCTGTGCCAGCAATTCTCCGGTGAACGCGTCGCAGATGTAGAATACCACACCCGCCAATTCGTCGCCCGCCATGGCCTCGATCATGCCGCGCATGGCCGGCGTGGCAGCAGTTGAAGCGCCACGGTGGGTGGCCGTCCCGGCGCCGGTTGACGATAGAGGCACGCCAAAGGTTCGCGCTTCGGGATCGCCGGCGGGTGCGATTAGGGTCCAGTAGCTATTCAACGCCGCTTGGTCGCCGGCTGGGATGATGACATGGATGCGATAAAGCCAGTTAGTAGACATTTCTACACACCGTATTTTTGGCTTAAATAGTTTCTGACTTGTGTTCGATTCTGTGATGATATTTCTGGATTATAACAAAGAATTTCAGCTATATCTCCGAGAAAAAAACCGGGGAATGGATTGCTTCCCACTTTAACTGTTGTCGCATTCTGTATACTATTTGTTAGATTGTGTTCGGTATAAGTAGGAC
>RFGV01000701.1 GCA_003696605.1 Chloroflexota bacterium
ATCCTACTGCATTTGAGGTTACTGTGGTAACCGTGCTGGTCAATGAATACCGGAACGGTGTTTTAATCGGAAGCGTAATGCGGGATATTCAGATTTGGGTTATCAATTGCCAGAACAACAACCTGCCAACGGTATCCGGCATCAATGGCTCAAACGATTATTCCATTACCGTTTGCCCCGATCAGCAACTTTGCTTTGATGTTTTCTCATTCGACCCTGATTCGGGGCAAACTGTGACAATGACCTGGAACCAGGGGATTCCGGGTGCAACCTTTACGATTAGCGGTTCTCCCCATCCAACCGGTACTTTCTGCTGGACCCCCGGTTTTAACGATATTACCTTAACTCCTCATGTTTTTACAGTTACGGTGCAGGATGATGCCTGTCCGGTGAATGGCGTGCAGACGTATTCGTTTACCATCCGGGTACCCAGTCCTTATTTTACCGTTACCCCCACAGATGTTACCTGTAATGGAGCCAGTGACGGATCCATATTTGCTGCACCTGTATTCCAGAATTCTGTGCACACCTACATCTGGTCAACCGGTGATACAACCAATTTATTAACCGGTTTGCCGGCTGGTACCTATCAGGTCACAGCCTACGATACATCCGGATGTTCGGCTTCTACCAGTGTAACCATCAATGAACCCCCAGCCATTGTAATCAATGCGACTGTTGTTGATGCCGGTTGTCTGGGGACTTGTGATGGCGAAATTATTCTGGTTGTCAGTGGTGGCGTGCCTCCCTACTCCTATCAATGGTCGAATGGTGATACGAGCCAGAGCACCGATAACCTGTGTCCCGGAACATATGTTGTTACAGTAGAAGATGCGGTGGGTTGTTTGCAAACCAGCAGCTTTACGGTCGGTGGTGGCACCCCGATCAACATAACTTTAAATGTTACTGATGTTTCGTGCTTCGGCGGTAACGATGGAGTAGTTGATCTGAATGGTAGTGGTGGCACACCGCCCTATCATTTTCAATGGTCGAATGGTGCTACAACCCCTGATCTCTTCGGGGTATCTGCCGGCACATATTGCATCACGGTGCGTGATGAAAACCAATGTTCTGTTTCAGCCTGTGCCACAGTAAACCAACCTGACAGCCTCTCCGCAGTATTTGGGGTCGATGATGTTTCATGCCGTGGTGGATCAGATGGTTATATCGATCTTACCGTTTTTGGTGGTAATCCACCCTTTAGTTATCAGTGGTCAAATGGTGCTACTACAGAGGACCTCGCAAATGTCCCCGCAGGTACGTATACGGTAACGGTTGTCGATGCCAATAACTGTACAAAGAGCTTTCATGTTGTTGTTACAGAACCGACAACAACCATCAATCAGGATATCATTCCATATAATGATACCAGCTTGTGCTTTGGAACCTCGGTTACCATTACAGCCCAGGCCGGATTTGTTTCTTACCACTGGTCAACCGGGGATACCACCCAATCGATTCAGGTATCCAATGCCGGGGTATATGTTCTTGTAGCGACCAATCAAGCCGGATGTACCGCTACAGACAGTGTAGAGGTTCTGACGCAGGTATGCTGCTTCCCCGAAGGATTTGGCAACCTGTTTACGCTTATTGACAATTCGAATAATGTGATTGTTTCCCCGGAAGTGTGGAGTGGAAAATATTATGTAACTACTGATGTTTATGTTCAGGGGAATGCCACCCTGGATTTGACCAATGTTGATATCGTGTTTCTTGAAGGGGTTGGCATTATTTTCCAGGATAATGCCGAAC
>RFGV01000702.1 GCA_003696605.1 Chloroflexota bacterium
CATAAAAGGAAAACCGGTTGCGGATGATAAACTGCAACCGGTTTATTTTTTGCCCGGTTTAATATAAGAAATCAATCTAAACGGGCTAAGCCAAAACCTGATTCAGGTCCTGCAATGAAGCTGAATCAAGCCTGCCTGGCTAACGCACAACAGTGACACTTCCGACCAACTTGCGATTCTGGCCGTTCCAGAATTCAACATTTAACAGATAGGCATAACTGCCAACCGGTACATCTTTTCCCTCATATTTTCCATCCCATCCATTACCCGGTGTGGATACATCGGGATTGTAATAAATCTCCTCACCCCAGCGGTTAAAAATACGCATTTCAATTTTTCTTGCCCCGATATGCACAACTTCGAAGCGGTCATTGAGCCCATCACCGTTGGGTGTAAATGCATTCGGAACCACCACACCGTATTTTTCCTCTGCGATACAATCTTCAGGGTCAACCGCAGGTTCTTCAACAGCCGCCATCCCTGTGGCTGAACAACCATTTGCATCGGTAACGGTTAATGCATAATCACCCGGAGGTAAGGATTCGATGATGGCAGTATTACCAAGTCCTCCACTCCACTGATATTGGTATGGGGATTTGCCTCCGGTTACTGATGCCACCACGACTCCGTTGGAATCACCAATACAACTGACATCAACAGCGGTAAGTTGTAATTGTAAGACTTCCGGTTCATCCACGCTTATACTTTCACTCACCGTGCATCCATCATCATCTGTCACGGTAACATCATAACTACCCGCAGCAACACTACTGATATCTTCGGTAGTTGCTCCATCGCTCCATTGAAATTGATAAGGTGGTGTGCCACCATTTACCGTAAGATCAATTACACCATCATCCGCCCCGTTACAGGCAGGTCGGGTTATATCAACGGATACCGTGATTTCCGGTGGAGCGAGAAGTGTGGCTGTATCAACTCTCACACAACCATTCGCATCGGTGATAACCACGGTATACATACCAGCCGGAGCATTTGCCAGATCCTGGGTTGTCTGGAAATTCGACCAGAAATAGGTGTATGGCGGGGTTCCACCGCTTACCGTCAGGTCAGCAGAACCATCCATTTGGTCTGCGCAAGCCGGGTGATGAACGGTAACCGAAGACACAAGGGGCTGCGGCTCATCAACCACCGTTTGTGCAGTATCCTGGCATCCATTGGCATCGGTTACAATCACCTGGTAAATGCCGGCAGGAACACTGAGTAAATCCTCCGTGGTATACCCGCTACTCCACGCATAGGTATAGGGTGGTGTGCCCCCCACTACGCTGATATCCACGCCTCCTGTATTGTTACCATTGCATAATACATCCACCACATTCTGCACTTGTACATTTAATAACGGAGGCTCTGTGATGAAATAAGACTGAACAGCGATGCAACCGAGTGAATCAGAAACGGTAACCTCGTAAAATCCCGGTGCCAGCCCACTGACATCCTGTGTTGCAGGCCCATGCGACCAGGCATAAGCGTAAGGAGGGTCTCCCCCGGTCACATCGATATCAATGGAGCCGTCATTTGCACCAAAGCAGCTGATATCCGACTCATTAACAGTGTTAATAACCACCGAGGTGGTGGTATTTACGGTTGCGCTGGCTGAAGCGGTACATCCATTGGCATCGGTTACCGTCACGAAGTAAGTACCCACAGCAAGCTGGATGGCAGTCGGTAGGGTTTGTATGGGCGTGGTGTTCCATACATAGGCATATGGCGGGGTTCCCCCTGAAACGTTAGCGGTAGCCGTGCCATCATTCGCACCACCACAGGTTACATTGGTCGCAGTGGTTGTTACGGATAAAGGAGCAGGCTCATTGATGGTTACCGATGCAGTAGTGGTGCATCCATCCTGATCGGTTACGGTAACGGTATAAGTACCCGGCAACAATCCCGTGGCTGTTTGCGTGGTTTGCGAAGAGGGATCATTCCACAGGTATGTATACGGTGCATTTCCACCGCTCACTGTGGCAGTAGCAGTACCATCACTGCCACCGGCACAGCTGACATCGGTTTTCGTGGCAGATACGGAGAAGCTGAAGTTTGGATTTTCGGTTACTGTTAACGTAAATGTCCCCATGGATGTGGCCTGCTTTCCATCCACCACGATATAATAACGCCCGGTATTACATAATGCCTTTGAGAATACGGATTGCACACTGCATCCGTCATCATTGAATGTGTCGATATTGCAGGCGTTGTCGAGCAAGTAGAGATAGGTATCGAACGTGGTTGTCGCCCCGCATACCGAAACCGTAACCCCCATGGGATTATTAATCGTAAAGGTATAAATGACATCATTACCCGGGCTGGCTGTGAAGTTGTTGCTGTAACACTCATTGCTGTTGAAATGGGTCAGCGTGCCTCCGGCAACCAGCGTTCCCAGGTCGATCGCATCATTAGGGGTACAGGCTGTTCCCCGCGTATACCGCCAGAAAGACTCTATTTTAGGCTGGTAATAATTGTTGCTTGGGCAATTTCCGGCAACATACCCATGGCTGCTCCATCGGCAAGGTGGTCCTGCAGCCCGGTAATCGAGCTGTGTTTTGAAGGGGGTGGCATCGCAATGGCGGTTATCACCAATACCGGCAAGGCTGCAAAGAAAATCACCCGCACAGGAAGATTCATAAGAACAACGGCTACCTGTACAGGAGGTAATGCCACTGATTCCATCACTGCCACAATTGTCCTGCCATGCATCCAATTTAAGGTCAAAATATTGGGGAACCGTTGCTGTAGTATAG
>RFGV01000703.1 GCA_003696605.1 Chloroflexota bacterium
ATATCGAAGGGTCAAGCAACAATAAAGCCCTGGAATTGTATAATCCGACAAATGCACCGGTCGATTTAAGCAATTATATCATATACCGTTATAATAATGGCAGCAGCAGCCCGAGTGGTTCACTCGTACCATCCGGCATTTTGGCTCCGTATGATGTTTATGTAATTGCCAATGCTTCGGCAGACCCAGCGGTACTTGCTGTAGCTGACACCACCCACTCTATAACTTTTTATAATGGTGATGATGCCCTGATGTTAAAGAATATGCTCACTGGTGACACCCTTGATATCATCGGGGTAATTGGCGTTGACCCCGGCTCATCCTGGCCAGTGGGTAGCGGGTCAACAGCGGAACATACGCTGGTAAGAATGAATACCGTGCAAAGTGGCACGACAGACTGGACCATCGGGGCAACACAATGGGATGTCTATCCGCAAAACACGTTTACCTTTCTCGGCAGCCACTCCTCTGTGTGTGGTTCAGGAGGTACGAATCCTGTAATTACCATCGCACCTCCAGCACAAACGGTCAACGAAGGGGATACAGCCCTTGTGGTCGTGAGCATAGCCAATGCCAACAACAACCCCACCCAATTTGACCTGACGGTCAGCAGCTTTTCAACGGCAATGTTAAACAGTGATTTTACCGTAATGACCGGAACCTATACCTTTCCGGCAAATTCAACCACCCCCATTGAAATACCTGTAGTCATTATCGATGACACCCTTACAGAAGGCAGCGAATTTATCGGTTTGCTGATTACAAACGCAACCAACAATGCCACGGTCAATAATGATTCAGCTTCAATTGTCATTCTGCCAAATGACTCGGTGTTTCCCCTATATACCATTGCCCAGGTGCGCACCTACAACCCTGCCACGTGCGACCATGACTCCGTGGGTGTCAGATGCCGCCTGACCGGTACAGTAATAGGTTTAAATTACAGGCCTTCCGGTTTACAATTTTACATGCACGATGGTACGGGGGGCATCAATGTCTTTAATTTTTCAGGCAATCTCGGATATAACGTAACCCAGGGTGACAGCATCATGGTTACCGGAATGCTTGGCGTATTTAACGGATTGCTCGAGATCATCCCTTCCCGCATCGATTTGATAACAAGCGGGGCAAACCTTCCTTCCCCCATAGCTGTAACATCCCTCAATGAAGACCTCGAAGGGGAATTCGTTGTTTTCCGGAATTGCTGGCTTGTGGATTCAACCGCATGGACGGGAACCGGCTCAGGGTTTAATGTGCAATTCACCAACGGCACTGATACCCTTGAGTTCCGGATTGATAATGATATGCCCTTTTATAGCATGCCCGCCCCCGCAG
>RFGV01000008.1 GCA_003696605.1 Chloroflexota bacterium
CTGAAATTCCTTCAAACAGCATTGAAACCATTTTTTATTTTTCATGCCAAAATTACAGATTCCATTACAAAAATAAAAACAGGGCAGAGTGGCTTCAAAACCATTCTGCCCTTTATACAACTGTTTCTGAGAAAACGGCATCAACCAGCTACTTTGCGACACTCCTGCACCAATTCCCAAAGACGACTAGGGCTTAATGGAATTTCCAGAATTTCTAATCCTGACACTCCCAAAGCGTCTTCCACAGCCTGTGCAAACAAAGCCCCAGTAGGAATTGCGCCAGCCTCACCAGCCCCTTTGATACCCATTGGGTTTAATGGCGATTCAGTCACTTCATGCCCAATTTCAATGCGTGGTACGTCCAGAGCTGTGGGTAGCAAATAATCCATAAATGAGCCAGTCAGCAATTGCCCATCTTCATCGTACACCAGGTGTTCGTAAAACGCATTACCAATACCTTGAGCCACACCACCATGAATTTGTCCGTCTAAAATTAACGGATTAATGACCCGGCCACAATCATGTACCACGACATACTTTTGAATTTGCACTTGCATAGTTTCCGGGTCTACTTCCACAATCATGGCATGAACACCACTGGCTGTAGCGCCATATTCTGGACCAAAATAATTGGTTGCTTCCAGGCCAGGCTCGGTTCCCGGCTTGACTGCTCCGCGCATCGGGTTGGCACGTCCGGCTAATTCACCAAGAGGTATGGCCCGATCCGGCACACCACGTACAAAAACACGGCCGTTTTGCAATTCCAGGTCTTCCTCAGCCGCTTCCAGCAATTCACTGGCCAACTTCAAAATCTTCTGGCGCACATCTTTTGCCGCCTCATTAATTGCATTACCGGCCACTACAGCCCCACGGCTGGCAAACGTTCCCGCCCCCCAGTGAAACTGATCCGTATCCCCAGTAACGATATCCACATCAGTCACATCAACACCCAACTGGTCAGCCACAATCTGGGCAAAACTGGTAAAGTGCCCTTGCCCTTGTGTTCCAATGCCTGTGGCAACACTGACCCGTCCACTTGTTGTCACCTGCACACGTGCCCCTTCATAAGGACCAATACCAGTTCCCTCCACATAAGCCACAATACCTAACCCCAAATAACGGCCTTCTGCCCTGGCTTTTGGCTGAATTTCGTTGATAAACGCTTCATAGCCAATCATTTCCATGGCTTTTTGCAAAACTGGCTCATAGTTACCACTGTCGTACACAAGGGGTGCAAAGTCCTGGTAGATAATTTCGTTGTTATAGGGGAATGCATCTGGAGGAATGAAGTTCTTTCGTCGGATTTCGGTGCGGTCTATACCAAGTTCACGGGCAGCAATATCCAGTAACCGCTCCATGACAAAAACACCGTGTTGGCGGCCAGCACCACGATAGGGGGTAACAATGGTTTTGTTGGTAAAAACGGCCGTAAATTCACTGTAATAATTCGGCACATGGTACGGCCCCAACAAAGTACACTGACTATTAATTGGCACAGTCAAACCATACGGGGCATAAGCACCTGTATCGTGCCAAAACACATCATGAATCCCCAAAATACGGCCGTCTTTCGTCAACGCAATCTCCGCCTCATGCACCTGATCCCGCTCATGCGTCGTCGCCACAAAATTCTCCGCCCGATCCTCAATCCACTTCACCGGCCGCTTCAGACGCATAGCCGCCCAGGGAACCAACACCTCCTCTTGATAAAACATCATAATCTTCGGCCCAAAACCACCCCCAATAAACGGCGCAATCACCCGCACCTGATTCTCCGACAACCCCAACATGGCCGCCAGACCATTCCGAATAAACACCGGAGCTTGCGTCGTATCCCACACCGTCAATCGCTGTGCCCGGTGATCCCACTCCGCCACAATCCCCCGATTCTCCATAGCCGCCGCCGCTCCATGATTGTAATAAAAACGACGCTTGATAATAACATCCGCCTCCTGCCGCGCCTTCTCATAATCCCCCTTAGTTTGCACCACATGCGCACACACATTCGACCCCAAGTCCTCATGCACCAGCGCCGAATCATCAGCCAACGCCTTTTCCATATCAACCACCGGCGGCAACGGCTCATACTCCACCCAAATATCATCCAACGCATCTTCAGCCACATAACGACTCTCCGCCACCACCATCACCACCGGCTCACCCACAAACCGCACCTTACCCTTAGCCAAAGGAACCTGCGTCCGCTGATTAAACACAATATCCTTGATAGGTGGCGGAGAAACCAAAAGCGGACCAGGCTGCCAATAATCACCAAGAGAATCGGCCGTAAAAACCGCAACAACCCCCTCCCTTGCCAATGCCCCAGACACATCAATACTCACAATCCGCGCATGCGCATGAGGACTCCGCAAAAATGCCGCATGAACCATATTCGGCAACTGCACATCATCCGTAAACAACGCCTGCCCCGTCAACAAACGCGGATCTTCATTCCGCTTAATCCGTTCACCAAAAAACTGTGTTGCTGCCATCTCTTTTCCCTTTATTTTGCAACAAACTACCAACAAATCACCTTAAACCCAACCAGCCAAAAATTCACCTCAATTCACTACCAAATTACTTAAACGCCACAAACCGCCCCCAGCAAGAAGCCAATTCCATACCCCGCTGCACAAACGCACCAATAAAATAACGGCCGCTTTCCGCCAGCGCAATATCCGTCCCCAAATTCTCCGCATGCACAATCCCCTTCGGAAACAAATTCAAATGCATATCCTGATAATACTTATCCAACGGATACATCTCATCCCAATCCTTACCAAACTGCTCCTTCAGCTTCCGATTCGCCTCCTCAAACGTCTTCGGATGCCAAACCCGCTGAATCGTATTCATCGGATGCTCCATCGCCACACAATCTACCCCCAACCATTTAATCCGCTTCTGCAAACACCAATCCGCAAAATCCGGCGACGGCCCCGGATGCTTAATCATATACCGAAACTCATCAGAATCCGGACTATTCCAACCATACCGATGATACCCCGTCTTAATCAGCAAAATATCCCCCTCCCGCACCTCCACCTTACTCTCAATCATCGCCGGCGTATACACACTCGAATCACTCACCAAATCACTAATATCCACAATCACCCCCGGCCCAAACCAATACTCAAACGGCATCTCACCAATCGTGCGGCCAGCCGCATGAAAATGCTTCTCCCCATCCATATGCGTCGCCAAATGAAAACTGGCCCGGCAATGCGCATTATTACGCCCCAAACCAAAATACTGCCCACCAACCCGCTTCGTGTACTTTACCGACAACGGCTCATAATTCGCCCACTGCGGCGTCTGCACACTAAACGGCAACGTCAAATCCAACATCTCCGCATTCCGCATCAATGCAAAAAACTCCCCCTCATCCATACCATTCGGCGGCGTCAACGCCACCGCCCGACACCAGGCCGATTCCACCTCCACAAACGGAATAGGCATCACCATCACCCACACCCGCCGATTACTCAGCCGATCAATCTCCCCGCCCAGCGACTCCGCCAACAACAAACCAGCCTTCGGCATCTTGATATGCGTCAACTCATGATACCAATCCGGCGGGAACATCTCATCCCAAGACTTACCATACGCTTCCCTCAGCTTCGCCTCAGCCTTCTCAAACTCACGAGCGTGCATATACCGGATATTGGTATTCATTGGGTGCTCAGCACAACCACAATCCACCCCAATCAACTTCAACTCCATATCCAGCGCCCATTGGAAAAACTCCGGCGACGGTCCAGGATGACGCACATAATAACCAAACTCCTTATTCTCAATACCCCCCTGCGCATTTGGGTTATGCACATCTGGCTGATCCCAGGCATACTTGTGATACCCAGTATTAATAATCAGAATATCCCCCTTCTTTACCGTTACACGGCTGGTTATCATCTCCGGCGTATAAAGGCTGTAATCCGAAACCAAATCCGAAATATCAACAACCACCCCCTCACCACACAAATCAGTCAAAGGAATATCCGCAATTGTTCGCATTCCAGAATGAAAAGCACGAGGACCAACCAAATGAGTTCCCGTATTATTACTCCACTCAATCAATTGACCATTTGCACCTTGACCTCCCCCCCAAGAACCAGTCAGTCGCTTAAAAAAATGCACCTGTAATGGCATTTCTCCTGGCCATGGTGGCGTAAAAATACTTAAAGGCTGCGTCAAATCATGCCATCCTGCACTTCCTAACATCTGAATAAACTGTTCCCGTTCCATGATCTTCCTCCATCAAAACAAACCAACAAGATGCAGAGAGCCCAGAGAAAAGAACCAGTTACAAGCCCACTTCCTCTTCCCTTGCCCTTCCCTTTTTATTCAAGCCCAGAGCTTCAACCTCATTCCCCGCCACAGATCAAAGAGCCTGTTGCCTATTAACTCAAGAATCAAAAACGATTATGGCGGTGCCCGGCAACGTGATGCACCGCCATTTCACCCAAAATCAATACACTCGTCCTCGTCCACCTAAGCGGCGCACATGCTCAGGATCATAGCAATCACCAAAACGGGTCTTGGGCATCGTTGCTTTCTTTTGCATCAATTCATCATATTCATCGTCATCCACCATAGCCACAATGCGGCAAATACTGGCCTCGCCATCCACGAACCGCCAGGGGAAGCAACCTACCTGTACACGTTGATTGACCAGCAAATCAATGTCCCCGCCCACACATTCTGCGTGAATAATTCCTTTGTGGAACATCCACAAATGCATCATCTGGTACATGTCTGGTGTAAAATATTCGGCTAATGATTTTCCATACTTCTGGCGAAAGTGCTCATCCGCCTGTTTGGCTTGAGCAGGCATCCAGTCACGGATTTTGGTATTCATGGGATGATCTGCGCTACCACAGTCCACACCAATCCATTTAATCTTTTTCTGTTCACACCATTCAGCAAAGCGGGCATCGGGACCTGGGTGCATAACCATGTAGCGCACTTCGTTGCCGTATGGCTGATCCCAGCCAAAGTGATGATAACCAGTATGAATGATCAGAATATCCCCTTCGCGAACTTCTACACGCTCTTCTATCATTTCTGGTGTGTACACATCGTAATCACCACAACAGTCACTCAGGTCAACAATAGCTGCTTCTCCTGTAAGGAAGTCAAAGTCTAGTGAAGCGATATCTTTTCCTGGTGTATAGAAGTGAATTTCTCCATCCAGGTGTGTACCTACATGATTGCTATGTGTAACCAATTGCCCATTTGCTCCGTTGGGAGCTAACCGTTTGAAATATTTAACTTGTAAAGGTTCGTAAGTAGGCCAGGCTGGTGTACCAATGCCTAACGGAATGGTAAGGTCTATGAATTTCATAGCTTTCTCCTAAATGATCACAAGTTGTGTTTTGGGTTCAGTCATTGAGGTATTTTTCAGCATAAGCCATTAGTGCCTGTTCAAATATGGCCATAGGGGGTCGTACCAGGCCAGCACCTACTTGCCCTACACCAGCTTCTTTGTGAGCAATGCCAGTGTTGATACGGGGGGGTATGCCTAATTCAACGACCTTTCGGATATCTACGCCGGTAGGTGTTCCCCGGAAATCAAGGTAGGGTATGGTGAAATATTTGTGTTCGGCAACTGTGATTTCGTACATTTCCAGGGTGGCGTTGAGGGCGTCTTGGGGGGTACCACTAACAAAGGTGACGATGGCCGGCGCTGCTGCCATGGCAAATCCACCAATTCCGGCTGTTTCGGTAATGGTGCTGTCACCTATATCACCGCTGGCATCTTCGGCTGTGAATCCTGAGAAGTAGAGGCCTTGTGGTGTTTCTACGGGGGCCGTAAACCATTGATTGCCTAAACCGCTGACACGAATTCCAAAGTCTGTGCCGTTGCGGGCCATAGTGGTGACAACTGTACTGCCTTCAATGTTGTGTCCGGCATCGGCCATAGCTTTGCAAGCTGCCATTACTGGATTGAGAACGCTTAAGGCGTTGTCGCCCAGGAATTTAAGGATTTTGGCGGCCAGATCGTTATTTTTTGTAACTTGAGCGATCAATGGTGCGAGTTTGCTGGTGAAGATGAATGAGCCGGCTTTGTTGCGGTTGTGACCTTCGTCACCCATGTGGAGGGCTTCGGCAAGCAGGGCGCGGATGTCTATGCCGTCTTCGTTGGTAGCAAGGGCGTCGGCAAGTACGGGTCCCATTTCGTCGTTCATCCAGCGGAGTTTGGTGATAACGTCTTCGCTGTATGCGCCGTAGCGGAGGACTTTGCCGTAACCTTCGTTGAGGTTGGAGTAGGCTTTGTTGCCGTGGGTGACGTTTTCGATGATGTATACTTTCATGGAGGGGGAGGTAACTCCTGCCATGGGGCCTACGGCGTTGTGTTCATGGCAAGGTTCGAGTTCTATTTCGCCGGAGGTGACGAGTTTTTCGGCGCTTTCCCAATCGTGGGCAAGGCCTTCGAAAATGAGTGCCCCGACTATGGCGCCGCGCATGGGGCCGGAGGCGCGTTCCCAGGTTATGGGTGGGCCAGCATGGAGCAGCAGGTTGTCGCGCATGCCGGGGATGACGTCACGGGCTGTGGCCACGCCTTTGAGTATTGGCCGGGCTTCCATCATGCGGTTTACGGCCGTTTCATTTGCTTGTTCTATGTCTATCATTTCTTCCTCCTTAATTCTTCCTTCTACTTCCTTTTCCTTCTGCTCCTTGTGTGTGCCTGCATCATGCTTGTTGTTTCATTTTGGCCAGAATTGCCATCAGTTTTTCGTTGCCTCCGGCTGGTGGCCGCCATTCTACCTGTACGGCCGTTCCTCCTTGTGCTTTCAGACTGTCATAAAACGATTCCAACCCCACATTAATTGCCGACAGTTCTTCTCCAAAAGCAGTTAAAGAGACCGGTGTGCCTGCAACAAGCGATGAGGCAGCTAATTGTTGGGCAATATACGATATGGCCGTCGTCATATCCTGAAATACCGTTGCCCCCGCTTCTTGCAACTGTTCAATTTGGGCATCCATGTTTTGCGGATCATCTTCTGTGCCTACCACAACGGCAACCACAGGTATTTGGCGCTGGCGGCACACTTCAGCAATCGCCGGTGCCAATTCAGCAGCCGGGTCAGGATGTGCCCCTTCGCCCAACACGACATCCAGCAAAATTAATCCTGTTTCCGGATCGGCTGCCTCTTGCCGCAAACGGCGCAAACGTAAGTCGTTATCCATCATTGGGTGCAACCGACCTTGTGTAAACACATCTTCGCCCAGATCAAGGATGGTATGCCCCTGGCTGGTAAGGGGATCGGGTAATGTTTGTTCCGGGCGTACAGGTACATTGGTATAAAGAGGGTGGAGGATGGCTTGTAGGCCAAGAACAGCCTCGTAAGCGAGTGTGCCACCGGAGAAAAGGCCCCGGATATAGCCGGATATACGGGATGTTTCGGCCGTTTCTGCCTCAGAAGTTAGCTCTTTGGCCAATTTTATAGCCAGATCAGCCGCTTCGGCTAACGTGGTGGCAAAATACAGGTTCCCTAACCGACGTGCTGGTGGTGGATACCCCAAAAAGCTGACTACGACTGGTTTGGTGATGGACAGGGCAGCAGAAAGCAGGCGAGTAACGACAGAAGGGGCAGGGGGCTTGGAGACGAGCACAATAACGGCCGTTTCCTCATCCCGCGCCAACAAATCCATCCCCTGCAAGGTAGTCAAACCACCTACTGCTTCCTTCAGGTCACGCCCTCCGGTACCAATAGCCTGCGACACCCCCCCACCCAGATTGTGAATCCGACTGGTAATTGCCTGCAAACCCGTTCCAGAAGCACCCACAAGGCCAATATTGCCCCGCTGCACCCGATTGGCAAAGCCCAAGCCTATCCCATTGATTATTGCTGTGCCACAGTCAGGCCCCATCACCAATAACCCTTTCTCTCTTGCCATCTGTTTCAGGCGAATTTCATCTTCCAAAGAAACATTGTCGCTATACAGAAATACATGTCGGTTGAGACGCAATGCTTCTTCGGCCACACCGGCGGCATAACGGCCAGGAACCGATACCAGCACCCAATTGGCTTCTGGCAATATATTGACTGCCGCTTCCAGGCTACGGGGACGAAAATCTTGACCTGTGCTGGTACGACGACGCTTGAGCAATTCATCTACCTGAGCGAGGGCATTGACAACGGCCGTCTCCTCCTCTCCCTTCACCACAATAAGCAAATCATCCGCTCCAGCCTCCACCCCCTCCGGCAACAGATCACCAGCCGCCAGCAACTCCTTATTTGCGGCCGTGGCCATCACTACCCCGGCATCCAAAACCCCTGCCAGGCCAGTCAATGCCTTTTGCAACTGCATCAATACCACAGAATCATAATACGCGCCTTTCCTGACTTCATATCGAATCACACTCATCGTTTACTTCATCCTATATCCGTTTATTTAACCCAAGCACAAAGGGCATTTCGCTTCTGCCGCTTGATTTTCACCCCTTTGGCGCAACAATCTGTTCAATTTCCACCCCCCAACTCACCATTAACTCATCCCCATACCAGCGACCAGTCAACTGTAATCCCAAGGGTAAGCCTGCGCCGTTGAATCCAGAAGGGATTGTCAGAGTGGGCAATCCGCTATGCGTCCAGGGCAGGTTCATAACCGGATCGCCGGTACTATCAAGACCACGGGGCGCCGGGCCAGGGGCAGCCGGCGAAATCCACAAATCAATACCGTGTGTATTCATGACATCTGTAAGCGTCTGACGCAGTTGCAAACGGCCGTTTATCGCCCTGGCTAACATCTCATCCGTCACCTGCTGACCACGCCGAATTAATTCGGCCGTTTTCGGATGATACAAATCCGCATAACGAGCAAACCAATCCGCATGCACCCGCGCCGCTTCCGCCGCCACGATCAAATTATGCCGCTCTCGAACTGCCTCAAAATCCGGCATCACTCCCACTCGCTTTACCACATATCCTGCCGCCTCCAGGCGAGACACTGTCGCCTCAAAATGAGCCAGCCCCTCTGGGGAAGCCTGTGCCAGATATACCCCTTCCGGCACACCCAA
>RFGV01000061.1 GCA_003696605.1 Chloroflexota bacterium
CCAGCCAGGCGAGACCGTTTTTTACTGCGTACTTTTTCTTCAATTAAAATTGAGATGAGTATCATTATGGACGTCTGGATACCGAAACAGCGACCAAACCTTAAAATTTTCTGGCGCATTGCTAGGAAATAGCAGTAATTAGAGCAAAACGGGCAGAAATAAGCGGCATTTTATTCTGGTCTGGATGTTGAAACTGATTCTGAACTGCCATATATTGTTATCTGGTAACTATTCAGCCTTAAAGTGCGACGCACTTTCGCAAAGTGCGTCGCACCTGGGCCAACCTGAATAGTTACGTTATCTGGCAATTTTGCCGGCGCGTGGTTGTTTGTCACGACGCCGACACTGAAGGTGTAAAGGAGGAACCCTGTCATCGGCCTGATATCCAGTCACCCTATCGCTGAAACCCGACAAATCACCACCGCGCCTCCGGGGCGGGGACGGAAAAAGCGCCCGGTCGTTACGGTGAACGTCCCCTATATCCGATCGCTACTGGAGCGGGGTGTGCTGACCCGGCGGGACGAAGACGTTTTACTTACAGTCGACGAATTGGGCGCGTTGTCGGTAGGGCAACTGACCCGGCTTTACTGGCAGAGTCTCTCCACGGCCCGCCATCGATTGCGAAAACTGTATGACCTTCATTTGCTTGACCGGAGTGAGTACAATCCGGCCCGAATGATCCGTTTAGGCCTGCAACCCGGCGTCGTCTATACCCTGGGAAAAGCCGGTCGGTTATGGCTGAATATGCGGACCGGGAAAAAAGAGCGGTACGTGCTGCATCCGCTCAACACCCTTTACCACAATCTGGCGCTGGCCGAGTTCATTGTCATTCTGACCGAAGCTGTCCGCCACGCAGAAGATTGGCAGATGAACTGGCAGGGCGAGCGAAGCTGTCGAATTGTCACCACACGGGGCGACAGGCGTCGAGTGCTTCTGGAGCCGGACGGTTTGATTATCTTTAACCGTCCAGGGGACGACTCTCACCGCTATTTCTATCTTGAGCGAGACCTGGGCACAGAAAATTATGCTGCGTTCCAACGCAAAATCAGGCGGTATGGAGCCTTTTTTCTTGGAAAGCAATGGCGGACCAGGTACGGTTGGAGCAGGTTCCCCCCGGTGCTGGTCGTCACAAATAATGCTGGACGGGCCAGGGGACTGATTGATGTAATTCAGCAAGCAAAGTCGCCGATTAGCTGGGGGGTCAGTGATATAGAAACGTTAATCTCTCTCGGGCGGGCTGACCTGCTCCGGGCCAACGTGTGGACCGTTCTCAGTCCGGGAAAACCACCTCGACAACTATCCCTGTTAAGTGACCCATAAATTTTTTTCCTGCATGCTGGGTATAAACGATGTCATTTAACCTTGTGAGAGGTTAAAGAACGAACAATGCTCTATCTTTCTCTATTATTTCTACCCGGTGAAATAACCCGTTTGCAACAGGCCGTAAGCCAGCCGCGGGATAATCCTGATCTGGCGGCTATACAGCGTACAGTGCGTGAAAAATTGGTCAGGTCTCTTAACCGTGAAGGGTATACGCGACGGGAAATAATGAGATTGACCGGATTAAGTCGGCACACCATCAACCGACGCCTGAACTCGATTCCGGGCGCTTCATCCAAAACCCTGGGGAGAAATGGATTAGTGCCTCGCTGGCAGGCCTTTTCCCTAGCGATGACGCAGTTGACCATATGGGCCTGGTCATGGACGGTACCGGTGGCATGTTCGGCCCGGCTGGTTGTGCTGAATCCGGTGGAAGTTCGTTTTCTGGCAAAAGTATTGGCTGAGTTGAACCAATTTCACACTGACCCGTTAATTCGTTATCTCGGCAATTACTTTAACTATCTGGTCGATTCTGCCGCAACGGTGCCGGTAAAAGAGGTGGTGCAACATTGGGCCCGTCTGCTTTACGGAAGAAATTCGGAGTTATACCGGCAATATCTGGATGTTACCCGGCGGGGGGTATTCTATCGGACCAAAATAGCCAGCGGCGTAATGCATCTGGTTGAGCCGGACGCGTCACGTCGGCATTTTGACACCTGCCACTGTTTCCGAAGAGAAGTGTTATATTTGGGGCGCAATAGCTGGGCGGTCAAACAGACCGAACCCGAAGTAATTCCCCCAATCTCATTGGCCAAACTGTTGCCGCCCGCCCGCAAAGATGCCGCTGAACACAGGTCAACCTGAACTAACATCGGTTCCACAGAAGCAAAATTCGCTGTTTTGTCTGCGCTTAGATAAAAAATGCATCATTTGGGCATAATATAGCCAGGAATATAACATCCTGGCGGTGAATGTCGCACAAAAACATCGTACAAGATAGATTGTGTGACATTCAGGCCCCAATTTTAGTTGAAATACAGGGTTTTTCGGCCAATTACCTGGCCTGAACTGTGTCGCACAATATTTTCAAGGGAAATTATCTGATGTTTAATACCCAGGTGACCGAATTCCTGCAATCGCTAAATGCTGATTACACGCGACAGCGCTACAAGGCCGCGCTGAAAGAGTTTGCTGTTTGGTACCACACCTCATACGGTGTGCCGCCCGATGCCACCCGGCTGACCGACCAGGAAGCGCGCGACTGGCGAGCCTATCTGTTGACGGTTCGGCAACTGGGCGCCAGTTCGGTGAATCTGCGGCTGGCGGCCCTGCGGAGCCTGGCTCGCCACTTCCGTCTTTCTCTGCGAGTTCAGGGGGTCCAGCGAGTGTTGCCGCCGGTGGAGCCGCTGACCGGTCGTGAATTGGGCCGACTGATCAGCGCGGTTGCCGGACAGAGGTGGCTGGATAAACGCAACGTAGCCATCATCAGTCTGCTTGCCCGGGCCGGGTTGCGGGTCGGTGAGGTGGTTACAGTGAGAATAGACGACCTCACGCTGAGTGAACGAAAAGGGCAGGTGGTTGTCCGGCATGGGAAAGGCCTGAAAGAGCGCATCGTTCCACTCAACCGTCAGGTGCGGCAGGATGTACGGGCCTATCTTGAGGTTCGTCCGTCGGTTGTTGAAACGACCCTGTTTATCAGCCGGACCGGTCAGCCGCTGGCAAATCGGGATGTGCAGCGTCTGGTTGCCGACGCGGCCCGGCGAGCCGGTTTGTCCCGTCAGGTGACTCCTCATACGTTGCGCCACACCTTTGCCACCCGGGCGCTGCGTCAGGGGAAAATCGACCTGGCTACGCTGTCCCATTTGTTAGGTCATTCCAATCTGACCACTACGGCCCGGTATTTGCATCCAGACCAGGCCCGCGTGGCCGAGATGATTGAAGAACTGTAGGCTGACCATAACCCTGGCTATCAGGGTTAGCTATCGGGTTAGCCATAGATGTGGCAATGAACTTACCACTCAGCCCGATGACCTGGGCGGAAAAGCGCGCCGTCTGTGACTGTCGGTGGGAAAAAAGTGCGTTTTGGTCATTCACTCTGTGGCTGACCTGCGTCAGACCTGATAGCAAAATTGTCTTTTTGTGCAAGGGAGGTAAATTCTTGATGACCGAACAGGACGACCGGCAGACCCTGGTCGACCGGATTGCGAGCGCCCTGGGAGAAACCGCCCCCGGCCCCCTGAAGACTATTGCGCGGGTGGTCAAAGTGGTCGGTGCGGCAAAAGCGCTGGCCTTGCTGGAGGAAACCCGACGTATTGAGGCCACCGGAGGAATGTTGACCGATGACGGTCGCCGCCGACGCACTCCCGGCGGCGTGTTTTTTAAGTTGGTCAAAAATCAAACCACCTCACGAGAACGGGGCAAAATCTTTGGCCCGCCGCCGGGGCGGATAAAAGTTCCCAAACCAGCGGAGGTAGTCCAACTGGCCCGAAGTATCCTGATCCACCCCAAAGGAGAGGCTATGACTGTGAAAATTACGCTGATAGGACATCCAGGCCGAATTGTTGAAAAAGATGCAGTGGTAATCACGGCAATGCAGAGTTCCCATCCGCCCAGCTTGCCCAGGGGACTACCCCAGCCCCCGGCCACATCTACCAACTACGTTGTCTTCATTGCCCGGAAACAGTGGCAACGAGTCAAAGACTCGCTGGTCGACCACCCGGATGACCGGCTGATTATCGAAGGCTACCCGGTCTTTGATTCGCGGCTTGGCCCCCAGGGCGCGATAACCGTGTATGCCCGATACGTTACCACGCAACAACTCCAGCAGGCGCGGCGCAGGAGCGAGAAATGATTGTCCCTGACGCGTGAGGGTCTGCCCGAAATTTCCTGTGCCGGCCTGCGACCAAAGGGAGTGCAGGGCGGTGTAGGACAGACTGGGGGATTCGTTGGAGGAGTACGAGACGGTATGTAAGAGTATCTGGCGGTACAGTTGAAAGAAATACAAGTCAATAAAAATTATGGGTACTGATTTATTTGGACTTTAGACAAATAAGGTTTTTATACCATATCTAGTGGTATAGGCGCTACTTTAACTACTACATCTAGTACTTTAATTACGTTTGTCAAAACTCCAA
>RFGV01000704.1 GCA_003696605.1 Chloroflexota bacterium
AACTTACCGGCTGGGAACAGGGCACCGTGCCCGTATATGCAAGGGCATCGCAGCAAATCACTACCGGCTGGAATACTTTCACCCTTGACCAGCAATGGAACTGGGATGGCCAATCGAATATTATCGTTGAAATCTGTTTTACCAATAACAGCTATACAGCAAATAATCCGGTTTATTACACACAAACCCCTTTCAATTCTGTAGTCTATTTCCGTAATGACAACGTCAATGTATGTTCGTCACAAAATGTAACCGGCATCAGTAATAAAAGGCCGAATGTCCGGTTTACGCTCTGCGAAAACCAGGCTGGCGGGAATTATACCTATGCGTGGAACCCGGACAACATCATCGAAGACCCCGATTCTTCAACAACAAAGGCTTATCCTTTGACTACAACGACTTTTCTGGTTTCCGTGGATGATGGCCAGGGCTGTACCGGTTCGGATTATGTTACTGTGGAAGTGGATCAGGGATTCGTTGTAGATGCCGGCAGGGATACATCCTTATGTGTACCGGCAACCGTCCAGCTCAAAGGGAAGGTATTTGACAATGGCAATCAATCTGTCACATGCGGATTGAGCACCTCTCCGGCACAAGGGACATCACATGATGTGACGCTTGGCAATGGAAGCGGATTACTCAACAGCTCAACGGCATACCCTGCCATATTTGGAAATTTTTACAAGGGAGCCAGGCATCAAATTTTATACAGGGCAGGCGAGCTGGTTAATTCAGGTATGCAGGCCGGAACCATTTCCCGCATCGCTTTTCATATCGGTTCAATAAATGGAACGACTACCTATAACAATTTTTCCATGAAAATCGGTTGTACATCAAACAACCAGCTCACCAACTGGGAACAAGGGCTCGAAACCGTGATAAACCCGCGTACCGTGCAGGTTTCCCATGGATGGAACGTTTTCACACTGGACAATAATTACAACTGGGATGGGCAGTCAAATCTCATCGTTGAAGTCTGTTTTTTCAATAATAATTACACTGCAAACAGCCCTAATTATTTTACCGTAACCCCATATCCATCGGTTGTGTATTACCGGGCAGATAATCAATCCGTTTGCAATTCACAGGCGATAACCCAGACCTCAGACAAACGGCCTGACATTCGATTTACGGTGCATGACGTTGCCCCGCCTCAATTGTCTGTTTCCTGGGCACCTGCTACTGGATTGGATAATCCGTTTGTGCTAAATCCATGGGCGAATCCGCAGCAAACAACAACCTATGTGTTAACCGCACAACGGGGGACCTGTGTAGCTACCGATTCGGTTACCATAACGATCGGTGGAAACCTGCAACTCACCGCCAGCATCACGGATATCCAATGCGCTGGCGCGCAGGATGCAGCTATTCAGCTTACAGTTGGCGGTGGTACACCACCCTATGCTTTTTCCTGGTCAAATGGCATGACAACCGGCACTATTTCCGCCCTGGCACCCGGAAATTATACAGTTACCGTTACCGATGCAGCGGGTTGTTCTGCCTCAGGTTCCTACCAGGTGCATGAACCCATGCCTTTGCAAATGTCTTTGACATCCTCGGATGTAACCACGGTAAATGGTAATGATGGGTCTATCCTCGTTCAGGTATCCGGGGGAGCGGGGGGAGTGCAATACCTGTGGTCGGATGGAGCAACAGTGCAGAACCGTACCGGATTACAGGCTGGCACCTACTGTGTTACCGCCATTGATGCAAATCAGTGTTCCGTTACCGGTTGTGCAACGGTAAATGCCCACGGTTGTCAGAATTTCCAGGTCAGGGATTCCGTACATCCCCCTGCCTGTGGAAACCCTGCCGGAGGATGGATAGGGGTCAGCGCACGAGGAGGCACACCCCCATACGCTTTTCATTGGTCCAACGGCATGGCAGACTCCGTGTTGCATAGTCTTTCCGCAGGGAGCTATACCGTAACGATATCCGATGCTGCAGGGTGTACGGTAACCCGGCATTTCACCCTGAACGCACCCGGACGGCCCGTTGTCAACGGTGTGGTTCAGCATGAGACCTGCCCCGGCTTGCATGACGGAGCCATTACCATTACGGTCCAAAATGGGGTGGCACCATACCTGTATAACTGGTCAAACGGTTCGACAGACAAGGACCTTACCGCAGTTCCTGCCGGGCTATATTCCCTTACGGTAACTGATGCTGCCGGATGTACAGCCACCTATTCTGCAACGATTCAACCTGCAAGTCCAATCCGGATAAGCGCTGCAACCATCGATCCATCCTGCTACGGTTCCAATGATGGGGAGATAGAATTACAGGTAACAGGCGGTGTAGGTCCGTATGATTTCCAATGGAGTGATGGAAACACCTCAATGATTCGCAATGGATTAGCTGCGGGTACATACATATGCACCATCACAGATGCCAACGGTTGTTCAACAACCTTTACGGATACCTTAACACAGCCCCGGGCTGTGCGCATCACCGGAACAGTAGGCCATCCGAAATGCCATGGTGATCAGGATGGGTTTATCGATGCCACCCTTCTGGGAGGCATTCCGCCATTTACCTGTCAATGGTCAACCGGTGACACATCTGAGGACCTGACAGGATTAGCGGCCGGCACATATAGCTTGACGGTGACCGACAACCATCAATGCAGCGCTTCATGGACATTCCGGGTAAATCAACCGCAACCGCTAACCTATGGCTCAACAGCAGTTCCGGAAACAACGCCAGGTTCCGGGGATGGCTCACTGACGATTCAACCTGCCGGAGGTACCTACCCTTATAGCTACCTCTGGTCAACCGGGGCGACAACAAACATCATACAAAACCTCTCAGCAGGTAACTATTGCTTTACCC
>RFGV01000705.1 GCA_003696605.1 Chloroflexota bacterium
AACTGTTGGCCGTTATGTGCGGGGTTTAGAAAACCTGCTTGTTCCACTGCAATTTTTCGAGGCTGAAAGCAAACATTATTGGGGCATCCATCCAATTCAGATACTTCAACAAACCGCAAGGCGATTTGCCGAAGCAGTGGAAACGGAACCCATTGGCAAAGCATTGCAAAAAGTCTTGGTTGAGGTAGGTCCTGTTCATAAACAACTGGTTGAGAATAAACCTCCACTTTGGTTGGCTCTTGAGCAAATATGTATTGATCCACCAGCACCGGAGATACCCACAATTTTAGTTTTCCAAAACCGGGCGTATAGACAGCTTTTTTCATTAGCAATGCTGGCCCAAAATAATATTGCTGAGCATGAATTACAAACTCTCAACGTTTGGTTTGTTACCCTAAAACAGTTTGTACAATGGCAATTGCTAATGGAGAGGATAAAACGCACCGGCATAGATAGCGGTGGGATTTCACCACAATTGAAGAATTGCTATCCCAATTGGAATCCCATTTTGATTGGCGTTCCTACCAAATACAACTACGCCCGTTATGCCCACCTGTTACGCCACAAAGAGGTGGGTGTTTTGCTTTTGCCCCACCAGATTCATCTCGCCGCCTGGCATTTTAAGCAGTGGGCAACCCGTTTTGATGAAGGAATGTCCCAAAATCTGGCTGTTCTGCGGCAACTCATTCCCAATCCCCCGCCCCATCTTCGCCAGCCGGTTAAGCCTGCCGCTGTAAAGCGGATTGTGACCGCGCCTGAAAAGGATGTGCAGATTGATGACAAAACAGAGATAACCCGCGCCCGGATGTCAAAGCTGTTCAAGTTGGCCCCCCGCGCCGAGGAGTTGGCTTACCTGATGGACGAATTCACCGCCCAAGCCGAGGCCAATTTGGCCGCCGATGTAGAGATGGCCGGCGCGGGGGATGATTTACCTCAACCGGCGGGGGCCTTCATTGATAAGGCGTTGGTAGTTCAATTCCGTGAAAACTATGAAGCCATATTTAGCCCGCAAGACAAAATCCAACTCATCATTGAAATGCCAAATGGGCGTGCGGTGCAAGAACGCGCCGTTCGCTCGCTACGCGCCGGTGATAGGGTATTATTCATCAATGGACAGCACCGCCAAAACCTTTACGATTTGATTGTATCCAGAGTTCATGACCACCCCACCTTTGCCCTTCACATTTCGCTGATTGAACGCTGGCAGGATGAGCTGGTGACCTGCTACCAAAAGGCGCATATGCCCCTCTCAATGGTGTTATTCAAAATGCAGGCTAAAGGAAGCCAACTGCAAACAGAGACAGCTATACGTTTTTGGCTGTGGGGACAGGTTATGTGCCCCAGCGACGCCAAAGACCTGCAACGCATCGCCGATATTTTGGACATGTCTTTTGTAAGGGAATATCATCACCAGATTTATCGAGCAGCTCAGCGTTTACGCGGTATACATAGAAGTCTGGCTCGCCGCCTGAACGCCTGGCTGGAGCAAGAAGCCCTCTCAAGCAATCCGCAGTCGTTCAATGCCGTTATTGATGAGGAATTGGGTCTGGAATTTAACGATTTCCGGGAAGCGTTGATGATTTTAACCGTG
>RFGV01000062.1 GCA_003696605.1 Chloroflexota bacterium
ACCCCGACCAACACGCCAACATTTACGCCCACACCAACAGCAACACCATCATCCGGTGAGTATTGGCTCTACTTGCCTCTGATCCTGCGGTAGAGGGTAAGTAATTTGTTGGTTGGTCTATATGTGCCAGGAGATGTGGCGTGGGAAATGTGGCAACGGCCGTTTTCCCGCACCCCCTTTCCTTTCAACAGCGCAATACACCAATTGAGTCGCGTTCTCTGAATTCAGATTAAAAATATGCTATGGTAAATGGGGAATTTGATTCAATTGAGAAGTGTTGCCAGAACATCCGACAAACGTATGGCCTGACCTTGCTTACAGCACTGCTCTAACACTTGTGAGGGTAACTTCTTTTCCAGTTCATTCATTAGCAGCCGGGCATATTTTTGGGCTTCCTCACCAGCCGCTGGCTGTGCCTGAACAAAAGCCACCCACGTAGTAGCCTGTTCTGCATTTCCCGTGTGAATTGCTACGGAAGCAATTCCCAGTAGGGCGTGAAAAGCCAGGGTATTCATTTTTCCGGCAACTGCTTGCTGTAGCACTTCCAGGTAAGAGGTATGAGCCTGTTCATAATCACCCATTTCTTTATGGATTGCGCCAGCTTCCAGCAATGTGTGTAACAGGCTATACAAGTTACCCATACGCCGTTTGAGCACCAGTCCTTCGGCGAGCAGTTGACGGGCGCGGTGTAAATTGCCCATTTTGCGGGTGACCATGGCCAGATTGGTGAGCACAGCAGCCAACACGTACTGATTGTTTGACTGGCGGCATAATGGCAATGCTTGCTCCCAATAACGGCAAGCAGTTGGGTAATCGCCTTGTTCAAAATAGATGGCTCCCAGATTGGCCAGGGTCTGGGCTTCACCATACTGGTTCCCAACTTCGCGGTAGAATGCTAAACATTCCTGATAGAGTGGAATTGCTGTGGCGTAATCGGCACTTCCTTCACAAAGCAAGTTGGCCAATATATCCATTGCCCGGGCAGCCAGTCCGGGGAAGCCATAATGTTGAGCTAATGCCAGGCTTTCGCGCACCAGTTTTTCAGCGAGGTCGAAGTTTCCCCGCCAGTAATGTAATCTGCCCTGCCAGGATTGGGCGTAAACCAGGTCAACATTTGCTTCCATTTGGCGAAAAACGGCCGTTACCGCTGCCATTTGTTGTTCTGCTGCCGGCAAATCACCCAGCCAAGCTGCAAATTCCGCCCGCCGGCTGTGCAAGCGAGCCAATAACAATGTTGTTTCTGCTGTGGGGCTGGTTGTAGCCAGTTGTTCTAGTTGTTCAATGGGCTTGTTTAGAATAGCCACCCCTTCGTGTAAGCGGTCCCGCATGGCATAGAAAATGGTTAACCCCCCACTCATTTGCTGCAATAAGGACCAATCTGCCTGAGTTATGGCCCATTCCCAAACAGCCAGAATGTTATCCATTTCTACTTCTACGCTGGTTAAGCTTTCCATACGGGGATGCCCAAATTTTAGCCATTCATCTTCTACTTGTTGTAGCAGGTGGGCAAAATAGGCATTAAACTGCTGTCGAGTACGTAATTTTTCTTCTGGATGTTGTGCCAGCATTTCCGCGGCAAACCGTTGAGTAAGCGCGTGCAGGTAAAAACGGCCGTTTTCCCGCACCACCAGCGATCGATCCATCAGGCGTAACAACACCGATAGAGAGACCTGTGCTGCCTGACGGGCTGTTTGCCGGGTAAAACCACCACGAAACAAAGAAAGCCGCATGAGAGCCGTTTGTTCCGTTGGTGTCAACCGCTGCCACGACGCAGCCAAAACAACCTGAATACTTTGGTGACGTGCCGGGACATCCCGATGGGTGGCACGAAGCAACTCTGGTTCCTGTTCCAACTCGGCCGCAATTTCTGTGGGAGAAAGCAAATATGCCCAGGCCGCAGCCAACTCAACCCCCAAAGCCAGTCCCCCTACTGCGGCCCAGATACGAGCAGCAGCCTCTTCCACCTCCAGTGTGCGGCTCAATTGAGCATTCACTTGTTCCATTCGCTGGCAGAATAATTCCACCCCTTCAGCACGAGAAAGTGCCCCCAAGAATATAACCGTTTCATAACGGACATTAAGACGCTCCCGTGACGTTATGAGCAGTTGCAAGTCAGGGCAATTTTGCAAAAGCCCGGTCAAAAAAGGTAATCCCTCTGGTACAAGCTGTTCAAAGTTATCCAAAATAAGAAGCATATGTTGGTCACGCAGTTGGCGACTAATTTGCGTTAAGGGTGGGTCCGAACCATGAAAGGATAACTGCAAGGCCTCGGCCACACTACCAGGTAGTACAGCCGCATTTGTTATCCCTTCCAGAGGAATAAACCAGACACCATCTCGATATTGACCGATTTGGGTACGGGCTATCTCCAGCGCCAGCCGGGTTTTACCCACCCCACCCATACCAATAATATTTATCAGCCGGTAAGAGGTATGATTCAGGTAATTCAAAATGGCCGTTCGTTCAGGCGTGCGACCAATAAAGGGAGAAAAGATAAAAGGTAAATTATGTCGGGAAGTCAGAGGCGTTTGTGCCAGGGAAAAGGAATCTACAAACAGTTCCCCTCGCGCCATTGCCACAAACTGTTCCCGTTTATCGTGGGGGATATTCAGGCAATCGGCCAATATAGTAGCCAACTGGCGAGACGGCCGTCTCTCATCCGCTTCAATCTTCTTAATGGTAACAACTGAACAATGGGCGCATTCAGCCAACCGTTTTTGGGTAATATCCAATGCCTTGCGCCGTCGTCGTAACCAATACCCAAATGAATAGCTTACTGCTTCCCTGTCTGCTAATCGTGCCCTCATTGATTTAATTCTAGTCAAAAGAAATAGCAGCCGCAATACATTCAGGTAAACAGAACCTAAAAGAGAGCTCCCGAATAGTTCGATACAGCAGCAAATTTATGGTGAGAGAAAAAGAAAGACACCTTCCAGTTTATCCCAATCCTGCATCTCGCGCCCGGATAATAGCCTCGGCGCGGCTGGCGACCTGCAGCTTACTGAAGATGTTAGAGACGTGGTTACGCACTGTCTTCTGGCTCAGCACCAGCCGGTCGGCGATGGCCTGGTTAGTCAATCCCTGGGCGATGAGAGTCAGCACTTCCCGTTCCCGTTCCGTCAGTTCAGGGAAGACAGGGGGAGGCGACGGCCGTTCCCCCTGCGCAAAATACGCCATCACCCGCTCCGCCACCGCCGGGCTAAAAATCGCCTCCCCGTTGGCTACCGCCCGGATCGCCCGCAGCGTCTCCTCCCCCTC
>RFGV01000063.1 GCA_003696605.1 Chloroflexota bacterium
AAGTTCGGGGTTATATACCATCACCTACACCCTCGGGCAATGCTCGGTGAACCAGACCATCCGGGTAAATGAAAAACCCGTTGTATCGGTCACCGGCACAGATGTGAGTTGCTTTGGTGCCAATGATGGTAAGGCAACTGCCAATGCAACCGGAGGCACCCCTCCATACAGTTATTTCTGGAATTCAACTCCGCCACAATCCACGCAAACTGCTACCGGGCTACCTGCCGGAACCTACAGCGTTACCGTTACCGATGCCAATGGTTGTACCGCTACCGGTTCGGTCACCATTAGCGAACCTCCGGAATTACAGATTCAGGTCACCGACTCTACAGATGCCAGCTGCAATGGCGTCAATGACGGCTCAATCACCGTTGTGGCATCGAATGGTCCGCCTCCGTTTCAATACTCTTTAAACGGAAGCCCTTTTCAACCTTCGGGTGTTTTCAACAATCTCAGTGCCGGAACCTATACTGCACTCGTGCAGGATGCCAACGGATGCCAGGCTACAACAACCGTAACCCTTGATAATATCAGCTCGATAACGGTAAATGTGGATACGGTAATCCATGTCAGCTGTTATGGTGCCAGTGATGGCTCTTTTACCCTGAGTGCTTCCGGTGGTACCGGCCCTTACAGATACTCGCTGAATGGTATCCTGTTCCAGCAATCATCCACCTTTTCCAACCTCGCAGCCAATACATATACAGTCGTTGTAAAAGATGCTGCCGGTTGCGAAGCGATTACACAGGTTACCATCAATCAGGCTCCCCGCCTTGACATTATCACCGATACATTGATTCACAATCCCTGTAACGGGGATGCCCTCGGTGAGATACAACTGACCGTTTCCGGTGGAAATCCCCCGTATTCCTATCTATGGTCTACCAGCCAAACGACAGAAGACCTTACTGGCCTTCCGGCCGGTGTGTACGCCCTTACCGTTACCGATGCCACGAATTGTACGGCTACGGCAAGTTATATCATCAGGGAACCCGCCAGGCTCATCCTCACCGCTGCAACCGCCCCGGTGGCTTGCAATGGCATTGGCCTTGGCGCTGTGAATGTTACGGTCTCAGGAGGCACAACCCCATACAGTTATTTATGGTCAACCAACGATACTGTGGAAGACCTCGACAGCCTCCACAATGGTATTTATACCTTAACTG
>RFGV01000064.1 GCA_003696605.1 Chloroflexota bacterium
ACGACGACTCCTTCTGCCAGAAACAGGTTCAGAAAACGTTGAGGAATTTGATTTCTGATGTAATTGTAACACGACTTTGATATGGTTATTTTGTTTTCGCCATGCGTACTTTGCTATGTTACAATCAAATGTTGGTAGGGAAAAGTAAATGACACGCGCATTAATGGATATACGGGTTTTGCAACGTGAATATTTGCTGGCGATTAGCCGGGCGCTGACGGCCGAATTGGACTTGCATGATGTGTTGCGTATCATTTTGCGGGCGGCCGTGGATCTGGTTTCTGGGCGTGCGGGTATGATTGTTTTGGCTGATCCGGCTGATGGCACAATGCGTGTGATGGCTGTTTATGGAATTCCGCCACACCTGGTGGATCATTTTGCGCCTCTGGTGCGTGGTTTGCCTTATCAGGAAGGGGAGGAGCATTTGGTCGTGCCGGAACTGACGCGCCGTTTGCAGTTGGTGGCGCGTAAGGCGAATCTGGGGTTGACGCATGTGGTGCGACTGCCGATGATTAGCCGGGATGAGGTAATTGGCTTTATTTATGTATTTCAGGCGGGTAATTATGTGTTTCGGGAAGATGCGCCGGAATTGTTGCAGGCGTTTGCGGAGCAGGCGGCTATTGCTGTGCGGAATGCCCGCTTGTATGAGCAGATTCATAAGGAAAAGCAACGGCTGGATGCGATTTTGGAGCATAGTGCGGATGGTGTCATGATTTTGGATCCGTCGTTACGAATTACGGTTTTTAATAAGTCGTTGAGTCAGATGACGGGCTGGCCGGCAGCGGAGGCGATTGGCCGGTATCATCATGAGGTGATTCGCTGGCATAAGTTGCGGACGGAGACGGATTTGTATGAGGCGGTGGAGAATGGGTGGCCGTTGCCGGGAGCGGCTCATTTGTATGTGGAGGGGGATTTGCAACGGCCGTTAAATGACAATCATCAAATGGCTGATGGTGGAATTATCAGTTTGGGTATTACTTATGCGCCGCTGATGGATGAAAACGGCCGTCTTACTGATATTATTGCCAGTGTGCGTGACTTGACCCGGTATCGTCAGGAAGAGGAACTGCAAAAGACATTTATTTCTGTTATCAGTCATGAACTGAAAACACCTGTTTCCATTATTAAGGGATATGCCAGCACATTGCGGCGTCAGGATGCTCGCTGGTCACCTGAAGTTTTGCAAGAGTCGCTCACTGTTATTGAAGAAGAGGCAGACAATCTGAATGACCTGATTGATAATTTGCTGGAAGCTTCCCGGTTGCAAGCCGGTACATTTAGTCTGGAGATTAGTGATGAGGTGATGTTGCCCAAGCTGGCAGCTAGTGTGGCCCGCAAATGGCAGAATCAGACTTCGAAACATACTTTTCGCCTGGATTTTCCGCCAGATTTTCCGCCAGTGTGGGGAGATGAACGGCGGTTAACGCAGGTGTTGAATAATCTGGTTAGTAATGCCATTAAATATTCGCCTGATGGTGGTGAGATTTTGATTAAAGGGGAAGTGCACCCGGAGCATGTGACGGTGTCGGTGCGTGATCAGGGAATTGGTATTCCTGAGCATGAACAACATCGGATATTCCAGAAGTTTGCCCGGTTGGATAATGCCCTGAGCCGAAAAACGGAAGGGACCGGGTTGGGGTTGTATCTGACCAAGGCGATTGTAGAGGCGCATAACGGCCGTATCTGGTTTACCTCAAACCACAAAAGCCCCGGCACAACTTTCACCTTTTCCCTGCCTAGAGAAATTCCAGAGAAATTGAAGATTTGATGCCGGGAACTCACTCCTGCCAAATCCCAATTTCCTGAAAATATAAGGAGACAAAATGCGAACACAAATTACATGTCCGAACTGCCAGACACCTTATGTGGCAGAAGTCCATCAAGTTATTGATGCCGGACAAAACCCAGAACTTAAATACCGTTTACTCAATGGACAACTCAATATAGCCGTTTGCCCCAATTGTGGCGCCGGCGGACAGTTGTCCACCCCATTACTTTTCCATGACCCTGACCATGAACTGTTTATGGTGCACATTCCCCAGGAGATGAACCTGGATGAAGTGCAGCGTGAGCAAATTATTGGTCAACTGGTACGCCAGGTGATGGATAAATTACCGGCTGAGCAACGGCGTGCCTATATGCTCCAGCCACAAATGGTTTTGAGTATGCAAACCTTTATGGAGAAGGTTCTGGAGACAGAGGGCATTACCAAAGAAATGATTGAGCGGCAGCGGCGACAGTCTGAATTGTTGCGTACACTCAGCAAGGCCGATCCGGATGTGGTGGATCATTTGATCAAGGAACGGGAAGATGAGATAGACGAAACTTTTTTTGCAATGTTGCAATCTGTTATTGATGCTGCCTCACAGTTGAATGATGACCGGCAGTTGTTGCCCCTGATAAACTTGCGCGCGAAGTTGATGACGGAAACGGCCGTTGGTCGCCAACTGGAAAAACAGCAAATTGCCCTCCATAAACTCAACCAGGAAGTCAAAAAAACACGCCGCCTGACGCCAGAGATGTTGCTCAAACACGTCTTACAGCATGAAGAAGATGAAAATACCGTGATGGCACTGGTTAACGCCGCCCAGGCTGGCCTGGACTATGAATTCTTCCGGTTGTTGAGCGAAGAAATAGAAAAACGGGAAAAAGCAGGCGACACACCTGGTGCAGAACGGCTGCAAAACTTGCGAGCGAAACTGCTGGAATTCTTTGAAACATTGCAAGAACAATCCCGCCAACTACTTTTGCACGCAGAAAAAACATTAAATGAACTGTTGGCCGCAGAAAACAAAGACAAAATGATTCTGGAACGAATGCCAGAATTTGATGAAGTGTTTATGTATGTGCTCACTTCCAAGATTTCAGAGGCGGAGCACAAGGGGAACAAGGAAGAGTCTATGGCACTACAAGATATTCACTCCCGTATCCTGCGTGCCGCTGAACGCCAGTTGCCTCCAGAAATTCAACTGCTAAACGATTTGCTGGAAGCAAAGAGTGTGGAGGAGCAAAAACAGATTCTGGAGTCACACAAAGATATGGTGTCACCGGAACTGTTAAAAATGGTAGAAGCCGTACAGGAACAGGTAAAGGAAATGGGACAGACAGAGCTAGACGGCCGTTTGTCCGGGGTGAAAGATCTGATTCAGGACAACCTGTAAATCCGGCAACAATGCAAAAGGCGCGGTGTGAGTAAACCGCGCCTTTTTTATTTTAAAACTAGCTAACCTACAGTTTTGAAAAAAGCGATTGGTCGTCCACCATTCTTTAACCCAAAAACAAAAAGGATGGTGCAAAATGACGA
>RFGV01000065.1 GCA_003696605.1 Chloroflexota bacterium
AGAAAAGTTAGATGTTCTCATTTCAGAGATTGGTCATCATCTGTTTTTTTCATTATTTTATCGATCTGATTTTTACCTGGAGAATGAGGAATGGGTGAAAATGGGTAATGAGATGAAAGCACTTATGAATGCTTTGAAGTCTGGAAAAGAAACACGGTTAAGATGGGATGATGGAGCAGAAGATGGATAATCAAAAAGTTTGCCAGAATTGCGCTTATAGACGTGCGATCCCCGGTAATGCGCATTTGCGATGTGCTTATGCGTGGCACCGAAGTGAACATTCTATGCCGGCAGGTGATCCCCACGGGATCAGGATGGGGTGGTATCATTTCCCGTTTAATTTTGATCCTCGATGGATGTTAGGGCAATGCCCGGCATGGTCAGAAGCGGAAGATCCCGATATGGTTTTTGGAGATGATCATCCGCTTATTCAATTGTTGTCGCTTTGGGGATAATGTGGCAAAGAAAAATGAGATATGGAACAACTGGGGTTGCCGCTGAGGGTTGAATCTGAAATTTATAGCTGGCATGAGGGGTATTTCTGTGATTGCGGTTTGTGGACGGACGAGCCTTCGGTTTGCGAAATTCATGGCCATCGTCGTTATGAGCGCCGGCCGGCCTGGTGGCGCTGCCCGCTTTGCAAGGTTGTTTTCGTGCCTGGGTCGAAAGAGCGCCCGGTGGCACACAATTGTCAGCAGAACAGGTAATTGCATGGGAACGCTTTGGAAGGGAGCCAGCAATATGCAATACGAGATTGTGGACAATGTGACCTTCGGCACTCTGTCATCACCCGGTTGCCGGCTCCCCTCCGGGGCGTTCCCGGACATGGAAGCGGCGATGCGCGTACCTGAGGCATCGCGTGCTGGAATGAGCCCGGGCGGGCCTGGGGAAACGCTCGCCCGGGAAAGATTGCGACGGGGGGAGGTGAATTCGACCAGGAGAGTCATCAACTATGACGAACTGTCCTCTGCATCTTGGGTGCCGGCTTTGCGGGGCATGGCCGGCACCTGGGAATAACGAATGGAGAAGAATAATGATTTTTGATACATTATATGAAAGTGCAAAACGTGGAGAATTGCTATTGATTGATGGTGGTTTTTGTCATTG
>RFGV01000066.1 GCA_003696605.1 Chloroflexota bacterium
AACATGGGTAGCTCTAACTTTGTCGGCTACAACGGATACCAGTCGATTAAAATTTCTACCTCCTCGTAACCGAGCAGGCGGAAGAATTTTTCCAGGGATTTACGGGCGGATTCGGCAGCGCGATCCAGCAATTTCAGCTCCTGGATACTGGTCGTTCGCATTTGCTCCTGTGCCTGGGCCAAAACAGGCCCGGCCAGTTCGATAGACTCGGGACAAACCAGGTCAGGACACACCCCACTTTCTGAAACAATTTGCGTCATTGAGGCGTCAACAACAGGTTCATACAGAATTTCCGGGGGTGGTAACTGTATGCGGATACGTTTACCGTCGGTCCAAACATCCCCATCATTAATTTTCTTCAGGTCAAAGCCGGCCACAACTCGGCCGTAGGCCAATATGACAAACTTTTCTTCAAGGCCAAGTTTTTTTAGAATCGGATTGAGCCAGTCGGCCAAATCAGGTTGGTTTGTAACCTCAAGCCGGGCCTGCACCGGATAGGCTTCCACACTGACCAGTTTAGCCACCTCGCGCACACATTCAGCGGGGTCAGGACACGGTGGAAGCTCGTTGGATTCGCCACGACATACATAGTTGTCGCCCACTCTTAACTCAATCCAGCCAGAGCCACAACCGGACCCAAAAATAAAGCTTATGAGGGTCACACCAACCACCAAAATAACAAAACCGATAAGAACGGGGTTTTGGTTTTTCATCATTGTTTCACCTACCGGTTATTTTCGCGCCAGGTAATGATAACCTCGGTCGCGCCGGCCCGGCGTAAGAGAAGTTCAATTTGCATTTCAGCATTCCGGCGCGCCTGCTCCAACAGTTCCGTTTCTTCAGCCTTCTTGCGTATCGCTGCTTCGGCATCACGTTGAGCGGCAATCATTTGATTCCAATCCATTTTGATAGGATTAAACGAAGAACCTTCCAGGGCCACAGTCTGGGTCAGGTCTAAATTCGGGTCGCCAAAGAACTCCACGGGCGGCAGGGAGATTTCAATCCTGGTTCCGTTGGCGACCAGGTCGTTATCATTGAATTTGTTTAAATCAACCCCAGCCTGCATCGTACCCACCGTAAACAGGACAATTTTATTATTCCAAAAAGGAAAGGGCCACCATTTGGGACGGTCTTCGTATGTTAGCCAGACTGTAAACTCCTGTTCGGCCGTAATTAGCCGCCCTAAATTACGAATACCGCCTGGTTTAACGATACGGGTCGGTGTTGGTGTGGGCGTCATCGTAGGGGTTGGTGTGGGCATAGGGGTGGCTGTGGACGTTGGGGTGCTGGTTGGGGTGGGAGGCATAGTTGCCGTAGGCCGCAGTGGTGGTACAGTTGCTGTGGGTGGAGCACTTCTAGCCGAAATCTGTTTCCCGCCCCAAAAGGCAACAGCACTGCACAGAATGACCAATATTATAGGGCCAAGCAAGACTACAAGTTTGTTGGGTGAAAAATTATTCATGAGGCTCCTCTCGCTGAAAAATTTTCCTGAAACAGATTATTGTTCCACCTCATCGGACGTTGGTATCTAAAGGGAAACAAACATTTCACCTGAATGTTGCTACTCCGGAAGCATCAATTTTTATTCATTAAAAGGAGCCGACCTGGAAGCGTGAATAAAACCGACCCTGGCCCGGTCACCGCCAGCCACCTATCAGAATATTCTTCCGGACTTCATCATCCAGGACTTCTGAACAGGTTTCCC